>NZ_JAWDHA010000039.1:0-37552 GCF_034190895.1 Virgibacillus sp. M23
AGTTAGCTGAAGGACAAACCCCACGGAAAGGGAAGTGGGCAGCCGGAGTGGTGGTCAAGCAAGCAGTAGCTATTATTCCATAATAGCTACTAGAGGAAGCGTAAATCTGAGCATTTAGTGATAAGGAATGAGCAAATTTTGCTCAGTTTTTTTTATGTGTGTCAATAAGCCCATTACTTTAGGTGGTTTTTTTCTTACAATCTCTTAATCTTCAGTTTAGTTTGAATTAACAGAGCATCGTTATAATAGAATTAAATACAGAACAAAGAGAGGGAGATTTAATGAAGCGTATTGTTTCAATTTTGCTAATGACATTTATTGTCATGTCCATGTTTACCACAGCTACATTTGCATCAAACAGTGAAATTAGTAAGAGAAATAAAGTTGTCAATGTAGCACATAGGGGTGCATCAGGACATGCTCCAGAGAATACGATGGCAGCTTTTCATGAGGCGTTTAAAATGAAAGCAGATTACATTGAGATTGATGTTCAAATGTCAAAAGATGGAGAATTAGTACTTATTCATGACACCACACTAGACCGTACTACAAATGGAACGGGTTATGTTGGAGATCATACGTTAGAGGAATTAAAACAACTAGATGCAGGAAGTTGGTTCAGTGATGAATTTGCCGGCGAGAAGATTCCAACCTTCGAAGAAGTATTAGATGCTTTTCGCGGAAAAATTGGTATCTTAGTTGAGTTAAAATCACCAGAATTATATCCTGGTATCGAGGAGAAGGTAGCTAATGCATTAAAGGAACGAAATATGGATAAGCCAAGAAATAATAAGATTATTATTCAATCTTTCAATCATGATTCTGTGTTAACCACCAAATCTTTATTACCACGTATACCTGTAGGAGTACTGGCTGGGATGAGCTGGAAGGATGTTACGGATCAAGAGCTTGAGGAATTTGCTTCTTATGCTGACTATTTCAACCCAAATATGAATATTTTAGACGCTGAATTAGTAGACAGAATTCATGACATAGGTTTGGATATTTGGCCATATACGGTCAGAGAAAAGGAACAGGCAGATCGACTGTTAAAGCTAGGCGTGGATGGAATTATTACTGATTTTCCTGAATATGTATATGACCATCCTGGAAGACATAAATAAGGAACAAAAGCGTGTCCGATTAGAAACGTAGCGACTGGAGCGAGTCAACGGAGATAAAGGAATCACGGTGAGCTTACGATCCGATCCTGACTTATCGTAGGCGATTCATGAAGTCGCCTCGTTTCTGGACGCGACTTAACACACCCTTATTTATCCACATGGGATAATTTTATAATTTTCTTGATTTGCTGACTATGAAAAAAGGGGCTGAATAAGTTTAAAAAGACTTGAGGGCCCCTTTTTTATTTTAAGACTAAAATTCAGAAAACCAATTTAGCCGTTAACAATCGTTCCACCATTTACATGGATCATTTGTCCACTGACATAGCTTGAATCCTTACAAGCTAAATATACGTAAGCAGGGGCTAATTCCTCTGGTTGACCAGGTCTTTTCATTGGAGTATCCCCTCCAAAGGAATCAACTTTTTCTTTTGTGAATGTAGAAGGAATTAACGGTGTCCAAATAGGACCAGGTGCTACAGCATTTACACGAATTCCTTTGTCAGCTAATTCCTCTGATAGTGATCGAGTAAAGGATGTGATCGCTCCTTTTGTTGCAGAATAATCAATTAAATCTTTGCTACCTTGATATGCTGTTATGGATGAAGTATTGATGATCGCACTTCCTTTTTTTAGGTTAGGAAGTACTGCTTTGGTTAAATAAAACATACTGAAAATATTAGTACGAAATGTTTTCTCTAATTGGTTACTTGTAATATCCAATATACTTGACTGTGGATGCTGCTCAGCTGCGTTATTTACCAAGACATCGATTTTCTTAAACTTTTCGAGTGTTTCTGCTACAGCTGCTTCACAAAAGGCTTGATTACCTACATCACCATCGATGAGGATACATTTTTTTCCTACCTGCTCGACTAAGCGCTTTGTTTCATTAGCGTCAGAATGTTCATTAAGATATATAATCGCGATATCTGCACCTTCTCGCGCAAAGTGAATGCTTACTGCTCGTCCAATCCCACTATCTCCTCCAGTTATTAAAGCAACCTTACCATATAATTTATTGCTACCATGATAGTCTGCACGGATGTATGCTGGTTCAGGCTTCATCTTTGCTTCTATTCCTGGTTGTTTATTCTGCTGCTGTGCTGGGGGTGTCAGCTGTCCATTCTCTTTTTCCATTTTCATATTTATACCTCCTGTTAAGCTGCTTTCTTTACTCTAATGGAAAGTGTTAGTTTCATTTTCCCCGAATCGTACTTTTTCAATCATATAATTGCTAAGGCGTTATAATGTTCAACAAAACGGGACAATAAAAAAATACTCAGCATATGAATCTTTTTCTGAGTATTTTTTAAGTGAAAATAGTGGATACAGATTTCATGTAGAGAGTAAATCAAATTCCTTCTTTAATAAAATGATGTAGGAAAGGGCTTCTTTGGTGTGTTGTACATATATTCATGTGCAGAGCTGGCACCTTGAATTTTAAGAAAGGAATAAATTTCTCGATACATGACAATATCTATTTCACCGGTAACATATTTCTTTTGATAATAATCTAGAATATCATTCATAGAATTAGGAGACTGATTACGCTCATGTTGATACATCTGGATTAATTGATCGATGTACATGCTATCCCCTCCCTTTGTAAGTTTTGTACAACCTAATACTACATGATTATGATCGGAGGGCAGTTTTCATGCATGTAATTTTCGTTTTATCCTATAACGTGACTTACTTTAATTCTGTATCTGTTGGTACATTTGGTTGATCTGGCAAGTTTAAGGTGTGAATGACTTTATCGCTATTCATATCATATACCTTCATTTGATTATAGGAAAAGGTATATAGAACGTTATCGATAGATGCCATTCTTCTCGTTTCTGACTCCCATTCTGGATGGTCATTTTCCTGTTTCTGGTGTGTAATGGATTCCTTTATTTGAATGCCATTTTCAGACGAAATATTAAGTAATAAAGCCCCTTCAAATAAAAATTGCGGTTTTTCATATGTTATATCTGCTTCTTGGACAGTCTTTGTCTCAAAGAGAGTAACTGGAAAGCCAAATAGATTTTTGTCCGGATGTTGATACAGTGCTTTATGATTATGGTTTAATTCGGTAAAGGAACCTTTTTCACCGATCACCTTACTAAACGTTTCTTTTGGTTTAGTAGGGTTACTAACATCAAAGATAGATATCTTAATTCCGCCGGTTTGTACAAGTGGTTCTGCATGATTCGTATTATTATCAACCTCGGTGTGCATTCCAAATCCTATCACATGCTGTTTATCCAATGGGTGTAAATAATTACTAAATCCAGGGATTTTTAATTCGCCCAAAACGTTTGGATTTTTGGGGTCTTTTAAGTCAATCACGAATAAAGGATCGATTTGTTTAAATGTAACCATATAAGCGACATTATCCATAAAACGAACACTATAGATTCGTTCGTCTTTTGCCAATCCTTCAATGGATCCTAGTCTATTTAATTCTAGATCAAATGTATATAAATTATTTGTAGTGTTTTCGTTTTCATCTATTCTATCGTTCGTAGTGGCTACACGAAAGTTATCCTTTCGTTCATCCATAGCAAATTGATTAATTAAGGTACCTGGCACCGTTGTCGAAGCTTGAAATTCTATATTGCCATTGTCTACAGCAAATTGCATGATTTCCGTTTTTACAGGCATTGGTGCAATCATTGTTGCTGTCTCTTCACTTCTTGAAGTATTATTTTGTTGGTACTTAGCAACAGCAATATACATATGCCGTTTGGACATATAGATGTCATGTGAAGCACCTAAATAGGATTGTATCTTTGCTGTTTCATTTATATTGTTGAGATCGATGGAGGTAAAGAGCAAGAAGTTCTTTTCCTCACTTTCTGGAAAGAAATACATATCATCATAGTTAATAGGCTTTCCATCTTTTCCATCTTTTGCATCTGCAGCAGTATCCTTTATAAATGGACGGATTTCTGGATTAGAATCAGCTTCTTCTAAGATTCTAAAATCAGGTTGCTCATTAGCAATAAGATATAGTTGGTTATCTGTTTTCCGTGAAGCTGAATAATTTCCTTCCAATGTTACTTCCCGAATCCGCTCGGGATTTTCCTTGTTGGAGATATCATAAATAAACACTGTAGTTTGACTGTGATGTGGCATTATATCTCTTGTTAGAGAACTGTTTTGTTGCTTTGTTGAATGATTATCCTCTTTACGTATCGGTTTATAACTATGGCCTATACTAATAAGATAATTATCATGTAAATATAGTTCCAACGGTTGAAAATTTTTCTCTGTAATTGTACTAATTACATTGCTTTCATTACTTCCCGCCGTAACTATGAGCAAATCATTTTCGCGTGAGAAGTAAAGATATTCTCCATCACTTTTTAGCTGGTCTCCCTCGTCGATACCTGCTACTTGAACATTTGTATTTGAAGTAGGAGTTGCAGCGGGCTTATCAGCTGCTAATTCGTTTGTCGATTCAGCCGTATTCGCAGATTCCTCTTTAATTGTCATCGTGGATCGTTCTTTAAGGATTGTTATTAATTGCTGTGCATCTTTGATTTTTGGAATATCGTTAACGACTGTAAACGTATGTGTGAGAGCATCCGAGAGGTAGTCTCCCTTTGCTGTTTTTACGCGATTAGATATGTTAATTTGGTAGGTGTGATCTTGTTGATAGCCATTTTCTGCATTAATTTTCAAAATGGTGTTTGATTCTTCCCAGTCAAAGGAAATAGATAAGGGCTCATTGTTTTCATTACGAATGGTAACACTTTCTTGTGTAATTGAATTTGGATCCATTTCTTTATTAAAATGAATGGTCCAAATTTTAGCTGCGGTAGCATAACTTGTGGCATTTGGTATATTTGCGGTTACCTTATTTGTTGTAAGCGAATAAAAAATTCCTACGCTGCATAGTAGAATTACTAAAAATAGCAATCCAGTTATTTGCTTATTCATTATCGAACCTCCTTTTATTTTGTTGGTGAAAAATTATTAATATTTACTTGAATACATCTATTTGAAGCGTGAATGCTTACTTATCTAGTTAGACGGACAAAATGATTGATTTGTTACAATGTTGTCAAAAAAAAGCTTAACCCAAGTTTAGGGTTAAGCGAAGTCATTACTTAGAGTTATTCAAGAAGAAAAGTGCAATTGTTCCAGGGCCTGAATGAGAACCAATCGCGGAGCCAACCATTTCAATAACGACATCTTTAACAGGAAATTTCTCTTTGATCATTGCAGCAAGTTGCTTTGCACGTTCAAGGTCATCACCATGAGAAATTCCAATTGTTTGATCTGTGAAATCTTTGCCCCGTTCTTCCATTAAGTCTAACATGCGTTGAAATAACTTTTTGGAACCACGGATTTTTTCTAAAGGAATTAATTTTCCATCTTCTACATGAAGAATAGGTTTTATCTTTAAAAGTGTGCCTACAAATGCAGCTGTTCGGCTAACTCGACCACCACGGTATAAATATTCTAAATTATCTACCGTGAAAATATGTTCCATATTTACTGCATATGTACGTGCAGCTGAGATTATCTCTTCCAATGTTGCGCCTTGTTTAGCAAGCTTAGCTGTATGAAGAACTACAAGTCCATAGCCTAGGGAAGCGCATTTTGTATCGATAACGTGAATAGGTGCTTCTGGGTGAATCTCCTTTACTTCCTGTTCCATCATCTTAGCTGTTTGATAGGTACCGGAAAGTTCAGAAGAAAATGCAAGATACACTAGAGGTTGATTTGACTCAGCGTAAGCAGTAAAAATATCTTTAAAAGTTTGTGGAGAAACCTGTGATGTTTTTGGGCTTTTCCCTTCTCTCATGGCATGATAAACTGTCTTAGGGTTAATTGTTTTTCCATCTTCATAATCATTATCATCAAGATGAACCGTTAATGATACCATTTCTATATCAAATTCGTTATAATAAGTCATTGACAAATCACATGCGGAATCCGCAAGAATTTTTATCGTCATATATATTCACCTGCATTTCTAAACTAGACTTTATTTTAGTTTAAATTGAATTTGTAGGATAGTCAAAATATATTTACGTAAAATTTTAAAAAATGTAAAAAATAATCAGTATGTTATACCAATTTGTAGGGAGGTAGCTATGTTTATATTTGAAGCAAAACGGATTTTCGTAGTCATTTTTGGAGCATTCTTAAATGCGTTGTCGCTAAACTTTTTCCTCATTGGAGCAAATGTATATGCTAGTGGGTTTACGGGTGCTGCCCAGCTGGTTTCTAGTGTATTTAACGATTTCATTGGTATAGGCGTTAGTACGGGAATTTTACTTGCAGTATTCAATATTCCTGTAGCGATCTTAGGCTGGTTTAAAGTAGGGAAAGGGTTTACGGTATACAGTATCATATCTGTAATGTTTACATCCGTATTTTTAGAATTATTACCTGTATTAGAAATTTCCGAAGATATAATTTTAAATGCTGTATTTGGCGGAGTGATTGCAGGAACGGGTGTAGGATTAACCTTGAAGGTAGGTGCATCTACTGGGGGTATGGATATTGTAGCAATGGTATTATCTAGAATGAAGGATCGCCCAATTGGAACGTATTTCTTAATGCTCAATGCAATTATTATTGCTTTGGCAGGGATTCTTTATCAACCAGAAAATGCTTTATATACATTATTAACATTGTATGTAACTACCCGTGTAATCGATGCTATTCATACACGCCATGAAAAAGTAACCGCGATGATTATTACCCATAAAGCGGATGAATTACAAAAAGAAATTCACAAAACGATGGTAAGAGGGATCACTATTTTGCCTGCTAAAGGTGCATATACAAAAGCAGATAAGCACATGATGTACCTAGTTGTGACACGCTATGAGTTATATGACCTGGAACGGATTATTAATGAAGTTGACCCCAATGCGTTTACCAATATTGTACAAACGACGGGCATATTTGGGTTCTTCCGAAGAGATTGATCCTTAAAATAGGCATAAGAGAAGGGGATACGATGAAATATTTCAGTGTTATTTTAATCTTATTATTTCTAATGGGGTGTGGTGACCAAGCGGAAACAGGTGATGATTCATCAAACCATTCCTCGATGAATAAGGAAACAACTGCTAATACTGCAGTAAGTTTTCGGAATATCGATATAAAGGTAGAAGATGGAAAAGCTATTATAGAAGGAGAAGTCAATGCAAGAAATACAGAAGTATTCTATATCCTTGAACATCAAAATCAAGAAATAATTAGCGAAAAACAAGCAAATACCAAACAACAGTCAGTAGCATGGATGGATTTTACTCTGGAAGTTTCACTTCCAGAAGAGGTGATGACTGGAAAAGAGCCACCGATTTTAATTCTTTATGGAAAAAATGAACAAGATGAAAGGATTAATGCAAATTATTTTCCAGTTGATATAAATAATGAATAATGACACAAAAAGGTCATGCAATCAAATGCTGACCTTTTTTATAGCCATATGATGTATGGCTTAATAGCCATAGTTTTCTAATACACTTATTACTTGGGGAGAAAGGTTATCCCATTCAACATCGAATTTTTTGTTTATGGTGATAAAGTTTTGGTAGCCAAATACATTATCAACACCTTCTAATTCCATAAGATCATTTAAAATTTGATGTTCGCTCGTATCACCAGGCATAACAGAAATGCTGTTTGTTCCTTCAAAAATTAGTTTATCCGTTGTAAATTTCAACGCGTTTGGGTTTGGGGTGGCTTCTGCTCGAATTCCCATTCGTCATCCCTCCTAAATCATACTTACTTCTATAGTAGCAGAAAAAGGTGGGATAAAAAAGCATTTTGTCGAATGAAATCCATGATACTTAAAGGATTCATTTGCATCAGAATAAAAGTACAAGTGTCCGATTAGAAACGTAACGACTAGAGCGAGTCAACGGAGATAAAGGAAACACGGTGAGCTTGCGAGTCATGATGACTTATCGTACGCGATTCGTGAAGTCGCCTCGTTTCTGGAATGTGGAGCTGGGCGCGGCTCAGCACGCCCATATGTATCCGCATGGGCTATTTTTATAATTTCCCAGACAATAAAACTGCCTCTTCAAGTGGAAGAGACAGTTTTATTGCTTAAAGTAAATCCGTTTCATCATGTCCATTAAAAACTAATGAATTGGAATTTACCTTCACAATATATGCAGAGGCTACTGTAATTGATTATGCTGTTTTAGTTGGTTCTCCAATTGCTGTAATTGCTGCTTTTCCTCAGGAGTGGCTTCATTATATGCAGCTTGTATAGCATTTTGTGCTGCTTGCTTATCCTGAGCACTAGCATTGTTTCCTTGCATATTCATAAAGTTTGTAACAGCATTTCTAGCTTGTTGAAAAAGGTTATTGTTATTATTATTCAACTTAAAAACCTCCTACTGTGTGGTTATCTGCTTCTTCCTGTTTTCTTTCTGCATCAGAGAATCTTGCCCTGTACGGAAATCGCTCAGCATGTTTTTTAACAGAATCAGCGCTCTGTTGGCTAAAACGCTTAGACTTACTTCCTTTTCCCACGATACTTCCTCCTTAGGAACACTATTTTGGAAAGAATCATGTTACACAAAAGCATGTTTAGCGTTCTTGAATAGCGCTCGCTATCCTTTTAGTCAGAATGGTACATTTGGAAGTTATGCAAAAAGTGAACGCATGTAGGCGTTCACTTCTAGTATGGCTGCTATGTTTTTTTATATAGTAGGAAATATTTGTGAATAATTAAACGGATTCAACCTCTAATTTTAAATATTCTTGAAGGAAGTTACCAATGCCATCCTCTTCGTTTGTATCAGTTATGTGTTTTGCCACAGCTTTTAATTCATCAATGGCATTTCCCATTGCAACACCAACACCAGCATAGTCAATCATTTCCAAGTCATTATCTTCATCGCCAAAGGCAATGATTCTCTCCTTTGGAATATGGTAATAATGAGCGACCTTTTGTAGACCTACCGCTTTATTCATCCCTTTTCTAACAATTTCTATGATATTCCACGGTGCACCCCATTTGCGATGTTCAATTAAATCAGCATGGTACTGATCAAGATGCTGACGCAACGTAGTAATATGATCTTCTTTTGGGTGAATAAGAATAGAAGTTGGATCTTCTCTTAATTTATTCTTAAGACTTCCAATGGTAAATGGCGGATCATTTTGAGTCATATGGAAGATGTCAATAATTGCTTGATCGTATTGATCCAAATAAACCTCATCCATAACCTCCGCTAACACATTATGGACATTAAGCTCATAGCAGGCTTCGACAATCTTATGTGCAGTTCTTATGGGCATAGGACTATGTAGCGCATCCCATTTACTATCTTGAGGATGATGAATTAGCGCACCATTAAAATTCACCATAGGTGTTGATAAACCAAGGTTTTTATAATAGTTAATACTAGCTCGATGTGGTCTTCCAGTAGCAATAACAACTATATGCCCTTCATCCATTGCTTTCCATATCAGCTGTTTGGTTCGGGGACTAATTTCCTTTTTATCTGTTAAAAGCGTACCATCTAAATCCAATGCGATTAAATGTCTATTCGTTTGCATAATTATTTCACCTCATCTGACAATAGTGTATAGTTGATAGTTATAGATGTAAAGTAAAATTTATCTAAGCATCATTTGCATTTCCAAACAATGGAATAGTAAAATTGTAAATGAAAACATACGTAAGGGGACAGTCACGATGATTGGAATATATGAAGAACAAATAAATAACATTCCGAGCTTGATTGTAGTTGAAGCAGATAAAGCAAAAGAAGCACTACCTGTCATCACATATTTTCATGGATTTACGAGTGCAAAAGAACATAACCTTCCTTTAGCGTTTTTACTTGCTGAAAAAGGATACAGGGTTATCTTACCAGATAGTAAATACCATGGTGCTAGAGAACAAGAAGTATCCTCTTTAAAACGACAAGTGTCTTTCTGGGAAATCGTCATACAAAATGTAAAAGAGCTAAAGGATGTAAAAGAATATCTAGATGATAAAGGTCTTGTCTTAAATGACCAATTTGGTATTGCAGGGACCAGTATGGGTGGTATCACCACTTCAGCAGCCCTTACACAGTATCCTTGGATTAAAACGGCGGCGATTTTAATGGGCTCTCCTAAGATAACAACCTATGCAAAAACACTGGTTGATAGCTTTAAAAAGATGGGGAATCTTCCGGTAACGGATGAAGAAATTAATTCCTTATATGAGCAATTGAAGTTATACGATTTGTCTGAACGGCCAGAAAAATTAAATCAACGTCCGTTGTTATTTTGGCATGGAGAAGACGATCCAGTTGTTCCGTTTGACCATTCCTATACTTTTTATGAACAAGTTGCCAAGGATTATATGAATCCGGAAGACATTGTATTTTTGAAGGAAGCCAATCGTGGGCATAAAGTGGGAAGGTATGCCATATTAGAAACAGTTAAATGGTTTGATAGGCATTTGTAGTTTGAAACAATGATATTTAAAAAAATCTATAAATATGTTTAAATAGTAATATCAAGTTAGAGGAGGTATGAGGGTATGGATGAAGCGCTAAAAGAGAATTTAATGGGTGCCTTAGAAAATGTTATTGATCCTGAATTAGGTATTGATATTGTTAATTTAGGTCTAATATATGATGTTGATTTAAATGACGAAGGTGTATGTAAAGTAACGATGACACTTACTGCAATGGGGTGCCCACTTGCTGGACATATCGAGCAAGATGTAAAGCATGCACTATTTGATATACCAGAAGTCAAGGAAACAGAAGTAAATATTGTTTGGAATCCACCTTGGGGTAAAGAAAGAATGTCTCGCTATGCTAAAATTGCCTTAGGTATTCCTGATTGATAATAATTTAGGTTAATTCATAGTATATGGATTGACCTTTTTATTTAGAATGATTAGGGTTGGTTTTTTCTTTCTAAAAAGGAGATGAACCACTAAACGTAGCTGAAGCAATAACGAAGGTAATAAGTTCTGACGCAGGGGCAGTTAATCCATTTATTGGAATGGTTCGTGAATTTACGAAAGGTAAACGAACCGTTTATTTAGAATACCAAGCATATAGAACGATGGTTTGGCAGAGAAAATGTTAGCGCAAATTGGCGACGAAATTAACCAAAAATGGGATAATGCGGATACGGTAATTATTCATCGAATTAGTAAGTTAGATACTTCAGATATTGCTGTTGTCATTGCAGGATCAACTCCACATCGTAAGGATACGATCGAAGCAAGTAGTTATGCTATGGAACGGTTGAAAGAAATTGTCCCTATTTGGAAGAAGGAGCATTAGGATAATGAAGAGGTTTGGATAGGTGTTCAAATACAGGAGAATACGAATGAAGTCTCTGTGATAGCGAAAGGGGAATTTCACTTGATTAAGGTGTTGATGGTTGCTGAAATAAAAGAAATAGTAAAAGATAAAATTTTACTGGGCGGAGCTGGGATGACTGTAAGGGAATTAAAGGAGAAATTGCAAGTAACATTAAGCGTGGAAGTATAGAGTCTGCACTCGTTGTAATTAACGAGGAATATGTGGATGAGCAGACATTGTTGAAAGAGGGCGATGTAGTAGCTATCATTCTCATCTGTTAGTGGGGGATAATCGAGCTGCTTGTCTGTATGAATAATAAAGCTGGATGACAATAAGTTATAACGGATTGAAGTGTGTAATAGGCTAGGAGAAGTACAGTCAATTACAGTTATTATGAGTTAAAAGGGCGGACTGCTTTTTCGTTGGCATTCCGCGTATTAATGAATAGTACATAAGTGAACAGGGCATTCTTCGCAATTAATGGCATTTTTAAGGTATTGTAAATTATGAATAGTAATGTATCCTTTGCAAATAGTTAGAATCCCTTTGCGCTTTAACTCGTTTAGTAAACGACTAACACTTTCTCTTGTTGTACCGCAGAAATTAGCTAGCTCTTGATTCGTAAGAGCTATGTTAATGAAGATAGCTTGTTCCTGCTTGAGCCCATAGCTATTTGATAATCTAATTAATGTTGAGTAGAGGGCACCACGCTTTCCAAACATGACTAAATCTCTGAATTTAGTTTGATCTCTCCGTAATGCGTTATTCATTAAATTGATAAAATCAATTGCCAGCTTACCGTCTTTTTGTAATTCTGTTTTTAGTCGTGAGGTAGTAAAAACAGCCGCTTTCGTATATTCTAGAGCCTTAGCATGTAATAAGAAGAAGTTACTTTCTAAACCTATATTTAATTCACCGATCACGTCTCCAGTAGAACATAAGCGTAAGGAAAGCTCTTTACCATCAGGAGAGGTTTTACCAACTTCGACTTTCCCCGATTGGATGATATATAGTTCTGTTGCTAGATCGGCTTCATGAAATACATAGTCTCCTGCTCGGAATTCTTGATAATAATCAGGATTATTTAGTAACTGTGTTAGCCTCTGAGAAAATCCATTTGCAGTACTCATATAAAGCTCCTCCAATCCATGAAGATCATCCGTTAAAAAATAGAAGCAGCAGTCATTAAACTGCTGCTTGAAGAAAATAATTATGTTACAAGAAAATAATAACAAGGATACCTACAATAAAGCAATAAAATGCAAAGTATTTCAGGTTTCCTTTGGCCATAATATTAATAAACCATTTTAAAGCAAAATACGAAGCGATGATTGAAGCAAGAAATGCTAATATGTTCGGAATCATTAATGCGCTAAACTCTGGGCTAGTAACTATTTTTGGTAACTTTAATACCGTTATCCCTAAGCTAACAGGAATGTATAGTAGAAACGAGAATCGTAATGCAGTCTCTTGTTTCATACCAACTAACATCGCTGCTACAATCGTAGCACCTGAACGACTAATCCCTGGAATGAGTGATACTGCTTGGGCAGCCCCTACAATTAATGCGTCCTTTACAGTTAGATCACCATCATTTTTCTTCCCTCTAAGGTTTCGAATAACCCATAATGCTGCTCCCGTAATTAACAATGTGTAGCCGACAACTACAGGGAAACTTAGTTTCTCACTAATATAATCCTCGAATAATAGTCCTAAAATTCCTGTAGGAATCGTAGCAATGATTAGAAATAAAATAAACTGAAAATCCGCCTTTGCTGTTTCTTCTTTTTTACTAAGATAACGCCAGCCATTTACAATTAGGCGAATAATATCTTTGCGGAAGATAACAAGAACAGCCAGTAATGAACCAAAATTAACAAGTATTTCAAAGGAAAGACCTTTGATTTCTATACCAAAAAGTTCTCGTAAAATGACTAAGTGCCCGCTTGATGAAATTGGAATTGGTTCTGTAAATCCTTGAAATAATCCTAGAATTACATATTTTATTAATGTCCCAAGTTCGGTTAGTGTTTCCATGAAATGTTCCTCCTCTTAATGTATTATTTATTTTTATCACTTATAGTCACCAACCCATAGGCTAATGAATAGGCTAGGTGGTGAGGAGGTAGATAAAAATGAATAATAATTATCAACATATATACGATGTGTGCAAAGATCATATGCATGCTTATGTGCTTATTGAATTAGCAGATGGTTCCAGTATTGATGGTATTATCACGGGACTAGATCAGGAATCAGTTTACATTGCAGTACCTTTAGAAGGTCATGAACAACAAAATATGATGTCTCAGCATCAGGCACCCTCCCATCAAAGACAATTCGGATATGGGTATCCTGGTTATGGGTATCCACCACCACGTTTCAGAAGATTAATTTTGCCATTAGCTACGATTGCTGCATTAAGTATTCTGCCATGGTACTAAGACTACAAATGTTCGCATAGCAGCGAAATGTCTACACGTACTAATTCCTAGGATAGAACATAGTAAAACCCTTGCCCACTGTGCAGAGAAGGCAAGGGTTTATCCGGGCATACACAGGTTATTCCTCTCACTTACAGATTTACTATCGAAATATAAGATCAATTCACCTGTTTTCGTATTCCATCTACCGAATGGCAGCTATGCATAGTTGCTAAAGAACATGCTAATCACATTAATTTTCATGATTAGCTTCTGTTTGATCATCAGTTAACACACTATCACCCAATATGGTAATGGCTATAAACATAGTAACAGCAAGTACGATTGTACCCATGACGTCAAATTTATCGCCACCCATGCTTGATAAAACATAAGAAAGCACACTACTGATTAGAAGTGCCCAAACAATTGTTGCAATATAACGCATTTTATACACCTCAGCTTTTTGCAATTATCTCTACTTCATCTTTAATTAGTTTACCAAAACCGATAGGAAAAAAAAAGTATTTCTTTAGGTTATTGCTGCCATTGTTAATTAGGTATGCATCCCGCTTACTTTTATGTAAGAGGAACTACATAAATGTTTAGTTCCAATTGACGGTTCAAAGGGGGAGGAGAATTATTTATGACTTGTTTAGTTATAAATTGTAATCATTGGATAGGTTATCATATTGTCAATGATCTATTGGAAAAAGGTTGGGAAGTCGATGGATTAGTAAATGAGCAGCTAAATGATTCACTAAGCCTTTATTATGGAAGAAATAGTAATTTTTCGTTTTATCAAAGTGCAAATAAAAAACACTATGATACAAAGATTCATGTAGGTTCTATGAAAAGGGTAGAAGAAGTATCAGCAGATCTATCTGTAGTAATTCATTCAGTAGCTCCTGATCATTTACATGCGAATGATTTTTTTATTAAAGCTCCCTTACTTTTTGGTGAATGGATGCCTATGACTGAGAATGGAATGTATCGTAATCAACTCTTCATTCCGTTTAATTCAACATATTTCCTTACAGAGGCTGTCTATATTAAGGATTTCATGCATGCATTTATGGATTGGCTGGAAAAAGATAATAAAAAAGGTGAAAATAAAGAAAATAAGCAAATAAAACTTGAAAAATCAGCTTATCTTCGTGACAATATACCTATAGAAGAAAAATTAGATCATGTATTAGAGCATTATCATTTGAATAAGGAAATCTATTAGGTATGTTGGGTAATAAAAAATGCATATAGATTGGAGTGCCCACAATTGCAGAAGTTTGGATTGCTAGTAATTTTACTAATATTTGCAGTTATTATTGTAACTGGTTGTAGTTCCAATGTGGGTCAAGGGAAAATGCAAAATGTTGGAATGCTATTGGAAACTTCCATTAGTGACCAAGTATGGGCTGAAAAGGGATATCAAGGGTTAAATGAAATAGGTGAAACGTTTGATACCGATGTCTATTATAAAGAAAATATTAAAACAGAGGCAGAAGTAATTAAAGCAGTAGATGAGTTTGTACAGCATGGAGTAAATCTTGTTTTTGGACACAGTAGTATTTATGGGAAATACTTTACAGATATAGCAAAAAATTATCCTGACTTACATTTTGTTTATTTTAATGGTGGATATTTTTCTGATAATGTAACCAGTTTTAACTTTAATGCACATGCAATGGGTTTTTTTGCTGGTGTTTTGTCAGGGGCTATGACAGAGACAGATAAAGTAGGGATAGTTGCTGCTTACGAATGGCAACCAGAGATAGAAGGATTTTTTGAAGGTGTAAAATATCAAAATCCTCAAGCAGCTGTACAACTTGAATTTTTAAATGATTGGAACGATACGCAAACGGCAACGCAAATTTATCAAACGATGAAGCACGAAGGAACAGATGTGTTTTATCCAACGGGTGATGCTTATAGTGCTGAAATTATTGAGCGAGCAAAGCAGGACGGTAATTATGCAATTGGTTATGTGACCGATCAATCCGCAGTTGGTAGAAAAACGGTATTAACGAGTACGATTCAACATGTGGACAAGCTGTATCATTATGCTGCAGAACAATTTAATGATGGGGAGCTTGAAGGCGATATAAAAACATTCGACTTTCAAGATGATGCGATATCGTTAGCCCCATTTAGCTCAGATGTTCCAATTGCCATCCAGAAGCAACTGAAACAAATGGTTGATGCCTATACGGAAACAGGATTACTACCTCATGAGCAGTAATGTGACAACCATGAAGCTAACTTGCAAATTAGGGTAAAATACATTAAAATTAGTACCAAGTCATAATAATAGATAATAACATTATGTTTAAGGAGATGGAAATATGGATGTTGGTGTTTTAGGTACAGGTCACTATGTTCCAGAAAAGATCGTGACAAATAAAGATATGGAAAAAATAGTGGAGACAAATGACGAATGGATCCGCACAAGAACAGGAATTGAAGAGCGAAGAATTGCAGGAGATGATATAGATACGTCAGATATGGCCTATTATTCCGCAATAGACGCCCTAGAGAATGCAGACATGACACCAGAAGATATTGATTTAATATTAGTTGCTACCGTGACACCAGATACACCCTTCCCCTCTGTAGCATGTATAATTCAAGAAAGATTAGGAGCAACAAATGCTGCTGCTATGGATATAAGTGCTGCCTGTTCTGGATTTATGTATGGAATGGTTACAGCCAAACAATTTATCGATACAAATACGTACAAACATGTACTAGTAGTTGGGGTGGAAAAACTTTCGAAAGTAACAGACTGGAAAGATCGAAGTACTTGTGTGCTCTTTGGTGATGGTGCAGGTGCCGCAGTAATGGGACCTGTTTCGCAAGGAAGAGGTATTCTATCCTTTGAACTAGGATCTAATGGTGCTGGTGGGAAGGAATTATATCAAGACAAAGATAGCGGCTATATCTTTATGAATGGTCGTGAAGTGTTTAAGTTTGCTGTTAGACAAATGCCAGAGTCCTCTGTAAATGTAATTAAAGCAGCAGGTCATAACGAAGAGGATGTTGATTACTTAATTCCACATCAAGCAAATATTCGTATTATGGATGCTGCTAGAGAAAGACTTGGTATATCCGAAGATAAGATGGCGAAAACAGTGAAGAAATATGGGAATAATTCCGCAGCATCCATCCCTATTGCTTTATCAGAATCAATTAAAGATGGTAAAATAAACGATGATGATTTGATCGTTTTAGTAGGCTTTGGTGGTGGATTAACGTGGGGAGCTTTGGCATTACGCTGGGGCAGATAAATGTATATGATGTAGGAGGTCAATCGTATGGAGCAAAGAAGAGTAGTTATAACTGGTGTAGGAGCTATTAGTCCTGTTGGTAATGATGTAAATACGATGTGGGAAAATCTTATTAACGGGAAATCAGGTATTGACTATGTTACAAGAGTAGATAAAGATCTTTATGCAGCAAAGGTAGCTGCAGAGGTTAAGGATTTTGAGCCAACAAAGTATATAGAAAAAAGAGATGTCCGTAAAATGGACTTATTTACACAATATGCAGTTGTAGCATCTAAAATGGCAGTCGAGGACGCAAACCTAACGATAGATGAAAGTAATGAAAATCGGGTAGGTGTGTGGATTGGCTCCGGTATTGGTGGAATGCAGACATGGGAAGATCAGCATAAGAAGCTATTGGAAAAAGGTCCAAAACGGGTTAGTCCGTTCTTTGTGCCGATGATGATTCCGGATATGGCAGCTGGCCAAGTGTCGATTCAATTAGGTGCTAAAGGAATTAATTCCTGTACAGTAACTGCTTGTGCATCTGGCGCAAACTCTATTGGTGATGCTTTTAAGGCTATTCAGCGTGGAGATGCAGATTATATAATAACCGGTGGAACAGAAGCACCAATATCAAATATGGCTTTTGCTGGTTTTTCATCTGCCAAGGCTTTGTCTACAAACGAAGACCCAGAAAAGGCAAGCAGACCATTCGATAAAAATAGAGATGGGTTTATAATGGGTGAAGGTTCAGGTATATTGATTCTTGAAGACCTTGAAACGGCATTATCCCGTGGGGCACATATTTATGCTGAAATTGTTGGTTATGGTGCGACTGGTGATGCTTATCATATAACAGCACCTGCAGAAAGTGGAGAAGGTGCAGCCCGAGCAATGCAGCATGCATTGGATGATGCGTCGATTTCTGCTCAGGAAGTAGATTATATAAATGCTCATGGTACGGGTACAGATCTTAATGATAAATATGAAACAGCAGCAATTAAGGCTGTATTAAAGGAACATGCTGATAAAGTAGCAATTTCTTCAACAAAATCAATGACAGGACATTTACTTGGAGCTGCTGGAGGAATTGAGTCGGTTATTGCTGTAAAATCCATTGTAGATGGAATTATTCCACCGACAATTAACTATGAAACTCCAGATCCAGAATGCGATTTGGATTATGTCCCAAACGAAGCTAGAAAGCAGGATGTAAATGTTGTATTGAGCAACTCACTAGGTTTTGGTGGTCATAATGTTGCATTAGTATTTAAAAAATATGAATAGGAAATCAAAGTCGATCCGATTACATGGGGGTCGGCTTTTTTATTGTCTAGGAAATTATAAAATTAGCCCATGTAGATAAATAGGCGCGTGCTGAGCGGCGTCTCCCGCAGAAACGAAGCGATCTTCACGAATCGCCCTAATCTAATTCATTCATCGGCTCGTAAGCTCACTGTGATTCCTTATCTCCGTTGACTCGCTCCAGTCACTACGTTTCTATTCGGACGCTTGCACTTTTATTCATAGAAGAACAACGACTGCCACTTCAAGCAATAAAAGTGAAACAATTATGGGGAAGTGGGGGATCGACTGCCAGTAAATGTCTGATTGGTTCAAAGTCCTTTAGGTCAAACCCTTGTGGTACTAGCATCTGTGGAGAATAAACAAAACCCCACGGATCGAAGTTTTACTTTATTTGTGACTTGTACATTTTTTTCATTTCTTTTATAAGACAAGCATATTCTATTAAAAAGTGGACAAGGTAGGCGAAAAGCAATGGGGTATGTGTTTATCTTTCTAATGGGTTTTGGTTTTTCGGTGATGGGTGGAGTAACGATAATTGCTTACATGAACTTCCTACCAGCTGGACTTTCATGGGGAGAATACTTCACGTTTATTGCTAGTAGAATGGAGTGTTATTTTCTTCCAATAGGAATTATTATCATGGCAATTGTGCTGGCTCGATTTCCAAATAATACTAATCGCGGATCTTAGGGGACTTTAAAAAACAATTATATTTGTATGGATTATTAGCAACGGAGCGTTATTAGCCAATGAAATGATTCATCACAATGGATCGGATTTACCTTAAAATATCCTCATTTAAAAATGGGTCACTTAGAATATTTTTCTAAATGATGGTCATAATGTATGTTAAGTTCAGTTAATAAAGTGAGGGTTGTTTTATGTTATATATGCATGATGTATGGGTGAATTGGTTTGAAGGAGAAGAGAACGGTTATAATGTTTGTTATTTTCAAGAATGGCGTAAAGAAGATGGCATCGAGTTGCTAGATCAAGTGCCACTGCTATACATAACAAAGGATTTGTATAACTATATTGAAAATGACATGCATGATTTGCCAAAAGCCTTGCTAGATGCAATTTACAAACGCGCATATATGAGAAAAGGACAGGAGCGAACCGTATTAGACTATGCTTGTATTGTAACAGATGGAAACGATATTGTAGCTTTTGATACGATTAGTTATAAAATTCCTGTTCGTAAAAGTAGACTAATTCCGAGACAGGAGCAATTGGTGTATGACATGATAAAAAACACCAAACCTCAATCATTTAAGTTTGATAATAAATTTTATCAAAAGGAGTACCATATGCTTTCCATGCCACCTGAGCTTGTCTTTGGATTAACTAGAAGAGAGAGACAGTTGAAGCAATTATTAATGATGGGTTTAGACCAATTACGTACGGCGAATAATTTAGAGGAATTACGATATTGGTTGACGGAATGGGATCCCAAGAACTACCCTTATATCCGCTTCATGGATGAAGAGAAGGTTTGGACAGCTTTATATAATGGAGTTAGGGAAGGCTGGAGCTCTAGGCATGAGGACTTGTGTGGAAAGCTGATAAAAGGGCAACCATTTTTAGAGAAAATGTGGGAAATAGAAAACGGTCAAGAACAGAATACATCCAAACAGCAGTAATTCTTATGGGAGGATAGGCTGCCTACCTATTTTAAATAGGAGAGGGCGAGGCAAAAAGAAATTTAATAAAGGCTCCGAATTATAACCGTGTATATAAAGCTATATCTGGTTCATAGTTTGGAGCCTTTATTGTTCATTTTTTGAAGTGGAAGATGAAAGCGTAAAATGTTGTTCCCATATATAACTGGCAGTAAGAGTAAGCCCCGCTCCAAGCAATCTGTGAAACCACTATTATTAAGTGTGTGAATCGACTGCCAGTAAATGTCCGATTGGTTCAAAGGCCTTTGAGTCATACCCTTGTGGTTCGAACAGTCCGTGGGGGAAACCACCTACGGATGGAAGCTTCACTTTATTTGCAGTCTTTACGTTTTGTATAGCATTATTTTTTCTTTTTTACTCTTCCTAAACCTATTGCTTTCTTTGCTTTCGCTACTGTACGATTCGCAGTGATGGATGCTTTTTCAGCCCCATTGTCTAAAATCTGATCTAGCTCATCTGAGTTAATTAAAGCATTATATTTATCCTGAATTGGTTTTAGTACTTCAATGACAGCGTCGGCAGTACCTTGTTTGAATTCACCATATCCCTTTCCTTCATATTTAGCTTCCAATTCTTGGATGGATTCTCCTGAACAAATGGAATGTATGGTAAGAAGGTTTGATACACCTGCCTTGTTCTCTTTATCATATTTAACAACACCATCAGAATCCGTGACGGCACTTTTAATTTTCTTCTCAATTTTATTTGGTTCATCAAGCATGGAAATAAAACCTTTTTCATTGGAATCGGATTTACTCATTTTTTTCAAAGGATCTTGTAATGACATAATTCTCGCACCGACTTTAGGAATGCTTACTTCAGGTATTGTAAAAATATCATTATATCGATTATTGAAACGATGGGCTAGATCTCTGGTTAATTCTAAGTGTTGTTTTTGATCATCGCCAACAGGAACAATATCTGTATTGTATAGTAAAATGTCAGCAGCCATTAGCGAAGGGTACGTTAATAAACCAGAGGATACAGCTTCTTTTCCTTTTGATTTATCTTTGAATTGCGTCATACGCTCTAATTCACCCATATAGCTAATGGATTGTAAGATCCAACCTAGCTGTGTATGTGCGGGCACTTCAGACTGAATAAATAGGGTTGACTTGTCAGGATCAATCCCAGATGCAAGGTATAATGCTGCAAGTGAGCGAATATTATATCTTAATTTTAAGCGGTCTTGAGGAACTGTAATAGCATGTTCATCTACAATACAAAAGTAGCAGTCATGATCGTCTTGTAGTTTTGTAAAATGTTTTAAAGCTCCTAAATAATTTCCTAACGTTAGTGTACCACTTGGTTGAATACCAGAGAATATTGTTTGCATAATAATTCTTCACTCCATTTCAATTTTGGGCCATATAAAAAGGTCCAATTATCCCTAAAAATAGGGACGATTGAACCGCGGTGCCACCCTTATTATCTTACATTATTAATGTAAGATCACTTTCAACATATAAGCTCTAAAGCCCATTTCCAATCATCCATAGCGCTTGTTTCCACCAACCACAAGCTCTCTGTTACATGGTGTTTTAGGATAATGCTCCAATGAAACAAACGAAAAACCCCATAATTTTTGCTAGCGGGACATTGTACTATATCTTTATCATCGCTTTAACTTATTAATTTACATTATTATATATGATAAGACATGGTAAAATCAAGTTACACTAGCTCTGCTTTACTAGCAAACTAAGCGTGATATTATATATATTTTTTAGTGTTTTAGCATTCGTGTATCCTCAGCATAAAAGTGCAATTACTCTAAGATGCCGAGAAATGAAAGAAACGCATGGAAAGGGGTTCAATTATGAAAGTACTAATCGTAGGTTCAGGGGCGATGGGAAGTTTATTTGCAGGCAAGTTAAAGCAACATGGTGTAGATATCACATTATTAAATAGGCCAAATAGCCATATAAAGGCAATACAAAAGACTGGGTTACAGATTGTCGAACAAGACGGAAATCTTGCTACAATTGATCTTATGGTAAAAACAAATGCTGCTGATTTAAACAATGATTATGACCTTATCCTTTTATTTGTTAAAGCATTTGCTACAGAATCTGTATTATCAAACGTTTTACCATTCCTTTCACGTACTACACCAATTCTCACGTTGCAAAATGGTGTTGGAAATATGGAAAAGATACAAAAGCTAAGTCCGTCACGTAACGTAGTTGTAGGTGGAACTAGTACCGGTGCTGGAATAGTAAAACCTGGTGTAGTGGAGCAACGTGCTTGGGGGAGTACATTTATCGGATCTACCGTACCAGAAAAGCACAAGCAATTACTTGAACAAATTGCCTCTCTCTTCTCTGCAGGGGGAATCAAGACACATGTATCTGAGAATGTTCAATCTGTCATTTGGAGTAAATTAATCGTTAATGTAGCCTATAATGGATTAACAGCCGTTACACGATTAACAAATGGGGAGGCAATACGGACAGATGAGGGGAAGGAACTAGTTGCAAAGCTGGTAACTGAGGCTGTGCAAATTGCAGAACGAAAAGGGATTCTGTTATTGTATGATGATCCAATAAATGAATGTATCCGTTTAGGAATAGAAGAGATCGGCAAAAATACATCATCTATGTTAACAGATGTTCTAAACAAAAGAAAAACGGAAGTTGAAGTAATTAATGGAGCAATTGTTAAGGAGGGAAAGAAACACAACATGGCTACTCCATACAATGAAATGATTCTGAAACTAGTTTATATGATTGAAAACAGCTATGAACAACGCTTATAAGAACCTTATTTTAGTCGAAAGATAAAGCGGGCAGGGCATAACTAAATGGTTTCTAAAGACGAACAACATACTATACTATCTCCGGACATTTACGTAGATCTCTGGGGGAAATTATTGGTGAGTCTTACAAGTGCATCAGCACGAGAAGGCTCACCAGCTGTTTATTATCTGGCTAAAACACTTTTGTCCCAATCACCAATATGTCTATGATTCTATTGTTGTTAATGGAGGCTCCTGTTCAAGGATTTCTCTAATTTCATTATTTTCATTCATAATAGCCACAAGCGGGCGATGTGCAGCCAGTTCTTCGTTTGAGATTAGTGCATAGGAAACAATAATAACAACATCTTCCTTCTGTACGAGTCTAGCTGCTGCTCCGTTTAGACAGACAACTCTTGATCCTCTTTCACCAGGTATAACATATGTTTCAAGTCGTGCCCCGTTATTATTATTGACAATTTGTACCTTTTCATGTGGAAGGATATTTACTTTATCCAAAATATCTTGATCAATAGTCACACTGCCAACATAATTTAAATTTGCCTCTGTTACCCGGGCTCTATGAATTTTACTTTTCATCATAGTACGAAACATACGATTTCCTCCTAGTTATAGCGGTTAATAATTTTTCCATTCGGATGTAAAATTAAATTATCGATTAATCTAGCTTCATCAAAGTAAACTGCCGCTGCAAGAATTACCTGCTGATTAATGGTGGAAACAGGTTTTAATGCGGGATAACTTAATAATTTAATATAGTCAATCTTTCCTGAAATATGTTTTTCCACTGTTTGAGTTACTTCTTTTATAATAAGGGCTGGATTTCCTTCACCTTTAAGAAGAAGCTGTTGACCAGCTAGTAACCCTTTATATATCCATACAGCTTCTCTTCTCTCATGTTCTTTTAAATTTACATTACGACTGCTCTTAGCTAAGCCGTCTTTTTCTCGAACCGTAGGTAATCCAATTAACTCCATTGGAAAATTTAAGTCTTGAATTAATGCATCAACTACAGCAACTTGCTGTGCATCCTTCAATCCAAAATAAACCTTAGTTGGACGAATAATGTGGAACAGCTTTGTTAACACGGTTAATACGCCATCGAAATGTCCAGGGCGAGAATGGCCGCATAATACATTTACTCTCTCCCTGATACTCATATGAATGAGCATCGCATGTGGATACATTTCTTTTACAGTTGGTATAAATAAGACATCAACACCAGTTTTTTCAGCAAGTAATGTATCAGATTGTTCATCTCTAGGGTATTTTTCAAAATCTTCATTTGGGCCAAACTGTAGCGGATTGACAAATATACTAGCTACAACAATTGCGTTCTCCTTTTTTGCTTCCTTCATGAGTTGTAAATGTCCTTCGTGTAAAAAACCCATTGTAGCAACGAATCCAATTTGTTTATGTTGTAAATGGTATTTTTGAATAATCTCACTCATTGTATTTACGGAACGTATGACTTGCATATAAATATCTCCTTACTCACTAATAGGCAAATAATCTTTATCTTTAATATGGAAGGATTGTTCATCAGCCGGGAAGGATACCTGTTTTACTTCTGAAATGTAAGATTTCAGTGCATTTATTCCTTCTGTATTAAAGTCAGTATAGGGCTTCACAAATTTTGGCAGACGCTCAATACCATATTTCATAATATCATGGTAAACAAGAACTTGACCATCACATTCTGGACCTGCACCTATGCCGATGGTTGGAATATCTACTGTAGCTGTTATTATTTCTGCTAGCTCCCTTGGAACGCATTCTAAAACAAGAGCAACTGCACCGTGTTCAGCTACTTGTTTTGCATCTTCCAGCAGCTGTTTGGCAGCAGCTTTATCCTTACCTTGTACTTTAAATCCGCCTAACACATTTACGGATTGGGGAGTTAAGCCTAAATGGGCGATGACTGGTATACCAGATTCTGTTAATCGTTCCATGAAATGAAGTATTTCTAGAGAAGCACCCTCAATTTTAAGGCTTTGCGCATTAGTTTCTTGAAAAAGCTTTGTGGCATTACGTAGCGAATCTTCTAAAGATATATGATACGACATAAATGGCATGTCAACAACAGTAAATGTATTCGGTGCACCGCGCTTGACTGCTTTAGCATGGTGGATCATATCATTGACCTTCACCTCAACAGTTGATGAATAACCTAGTACAACCATACCTAACGAATCACCGACGAGTATGGTATCAATACCAGCCTGTTCTGCCTGTTTTGCCGATGGGTAATCATAGGAAGTGACCATTGTAATTTTGTCTTGATTCGCTTTCATTTTTTTGAAATCTAGTACACTTAGCATTAAATATTTCCCCCTTTTCAGACAAGTTTAGTATGTATGTATATTCATATGTAGAATTTGACTTTCAATTGCAATGAAGTTAATTATACAATAAACAGGGAAAAGAATAAATCAAGTGGAATTTTTTCTGCAGAATCTAGTTTTTTTCGTTCAAAATTGACAAATTTTCCTTTATACTAGATTCATATTACATAGTTGGGGATTGATAGCTTATGAAGAAAAATAAAAACATCATCATCGCTTTTCTTGGGATTATATTGCTAAGTATTCCAGTAATTGTGAGTGGAGAGGAAGCACAAAAAGTGACTGCTCATCAGGAGAGGCAAATTAATATTAAACCATTAAAAGCGAATAAAACATTGAAGCGATTTGTACATACTTCAGGCTATGATTTTGAATATCCCGACGCGGTACGTGGGATATATGTTACTGGAAATTCAGCTGGAGGCAGTCGTTTCGATTCCCTTGTGGAGCTAGTGGATCGTACGGATTTAAATACAATGGTTATTGATGTGAAAGAGGATAATGGAAATTTAACTTTTACCCCGGAAAAAGGATCTCCATATGAGGAAATTGCGAAGGATTACATTGATAATCCCAAAAAAATGATGAAGGTTCTTGAAGAAAAAGGGATTTATCCGATTGCTAGAGTTGTTGTATTTAAAGATTCCGTATTAGCAAAAAAACGCCCAGATTTATCTTTTACTAAAAATGGTAAAGTATGGGTCAATGGTAAAGGTGAGGCATTTGTTAGTCCTTTCCAAAAAGAAGTATGGGAGTACAATGTAGAAATTGGAAAAATGGCAGCATCAATGGGCTTCCAAGAAATCCAATTTGATTATGTTCGTTTTCCAGAAGGTTTTGAACATCGAGATAAAGAACTGGAGTATTCATTAGGAGATTATGAAGATCTTGACATGAATAATATTAAAAAACGTGTAAAGGCAGTAACGGATTTTGTTCACTATGCAAAAGAAGAGCTCAATAATTACGATGTGGATGTATCTGTAGACATATTTGGTTATGCAGCAACTATTGAGGAAACGCCGGGAATTGGACAAAACTTCTCGAAAATCGCGGAGAATGTGGATATAATTTCTTCCATGATCTATCCTAGTCACTGGTCTTCTTATTTTGGAATAGAAAAGCCTGATACAGAGCCGTATAAATTAGTAAATGAGTATGCGAAAGTGGAAAATAAAGTTTTAGGGAAATTAGACGATGCTCCTATTTCTAGACCGTGGATACAGGATTTTGAGGCTCCTTGGTTATATAGTGGTGCTACAAAGCAATATGGAAAAGCAGAAGTAGAGGCACAAATCAAAGCATTGTATGAAAATGGTATCAATGAGTTTCTGCTGTGGAATGCTGGTAATTCCTATACAGAAAACGTAGATTATAAATTAGGTAAATAACAAAAGTGAAACAGAAGCTGAGACAAAAGAATGAAGAAACAATAAAAAAAGAACGATAAAATAATTAGGTGGTTACCCCCAAAAGTTAGAGTTTATACTATGCAGCTGATTGGCTGGATTGCGTTCGGTACTCAACTGGACTCAGCCCAGCCAATTTTTCCTTTATTCGTTCATGATTATACCAGTAGATATATTCTTCAATCCGACTTTTTAATTCTTCATAGCGTACTAATTTTTCACCATAATACATTTCTTGTTTTAAAATGCCAAAGAAATTCTCCATTGGTGCATTGTCTGCACAGGTGGCTTTGCGCGACATGCTTTGGAATATTTTATTTTCTTTTAGTGTCCGCACCCACTGATTGTGTTGGTAATGCCAGCCTTGATCGGAGTGGATCGTAGTGCGGTAGATTGCCCGACTCTTCAGTATCTCTATTAATTCTTTTAAAGGGGTCATGACAAGGTTTAATGTTGGGCGTTTTTTGATGTCATACGTAATAATTTCTCCGTTATAAAGGTCAAGAATCGGATTTAAATATAACTTCTCTTCGCCTAGACATTTGAATTCCGTTATGTCTGTTACTAACTTTTGAAGTGGAATAGATGTGTTAAAACGGCGAGACAATCGGTTTTTCGCCACTTTTCCAACGTTCCCCTTATAGGAATTGTATTTACGGGATTTCCGCATAAATTTCACACATTTTAATCCCAATTCTCGCATAATGTGATACACTTTTTTATGGTTGATAACATATCCTAATTTCTTTAGTTCTCCTGTAATACGTTTATAGCCATAACGTTCATGGAACTTTTCAAATAAATCTGTAATGATTTCTTTTAATACTGTGTCCGAATCTTCTCTTCTAAAATTTTTCACATGATAGTGATAGGTTGCTTCAGGAATACCCACAATAGGAAAAATATCTTTTAATCGGAATCCTTCTTCTTTGAGTTCGAATGCCACCTTTGCCTGTGCTTTTCGTAGAAGGCATTCGGATTCTCCCGAAAAGCTTTTAGCTTTTTTAAGTAGGCATTCTCTAGCCTTAGTAGCTCATTCTCACGTTCTAACACTTCTTCACGTGTTCTCTTTTTTGCTTTCTGCTTCTTCTGTTTCATGGGTTTTTTAGACATAGAAGGACGCCCCTTTTGTTTTAATTCCAGGCCTTCCTTACCTTGTTTGCGAAATTTTTTCATCCAGAGTTTAACAATGGACGAAGTGCTCAACTTAAATTGAACAGCAGTTTCTGTATAAGAAGCACCTGTCTCTAACATAAATTGTATCGCATCTAATTTAAATTGAACAGAATACTCCTTCTTTGTATTTCTTCGTTTTAGTCCCGCCATACCGTGACGCTCATAGTTTTTCACCCATTCATATAGTGGTGTAGAGCTACTCATATGATATTTTTTGGCTAAGGAACGATATGAAAGATTTCCATCTATATACTCGGTGACAACCTTCCCTTTAAATTCTTCACTATATTTAGCCACAAAAACACCCCCTGAAATTAGATTTTTTACTCTAACTTCAGGGGGTCGGTACCTTATCGTTCTTTTTTTGATCAGAATCATTCATTTAGCACCTGAAACAAGCGAGACTCCGGCGGGAACAGCACGCGTCCGAAGATCCTCCTATTGATAACATGATTATTCGTATTTTGAGTAAAGAAGTTGTGTTTTGTCCCAGCCTCTGTTTTTTACATGATTTAGTGTAGAATGGGCAAGCTATAATAACACAAAATTATGAAACGATTTAACAAATCATTACATTTTCGTTATACTTAATACGACTACTAAAAAATAAGGAGTAGATCAATGAACTGGTATGAAAAGTTGAACAAGTATTTTCCTGTAGAAGAGATGAAATCAAGAGAACACATGGAAATGCTCTTAGAGGAAAAAGGAGATGTCTATTATAAAGACGAAAGTAATCAGCATGTTTTAATGTACGCTGAATTCGATACGTTTTTATTCATCGATTATCTATGGGTATCCGCAAAAACAAGAGGACAAGGGATTGGTCATTCCTTAATCGAAAAATTAAAGGCCAAGAATAAACCAATTATTCTGGAAGTAGAACCTGTAGATTATGAAGATTCAGATACAGAAAAAAGACTCCATTTTTACCACAGGGAAGGGTTTACCCATGCCCAATCTATCGGCTATAGTCGCCGTTCATTAGCCACTAATGAAGCTACCCCTATGGAAATACTTTATTGGTCACCTAATGATGATTCCGAAGACTTTATTTATGAACAGATGAAAAAAATGTATGAAGATATTCATACGTATAAAGATGAAGAAATTTACGGTCAGTCTTATCAGCCTGTGGATGAAGTGTTGACGTATGATGAAAATCGTTCTTCTGGAAATATTATGGAGAATTTAAAAACAACAGAGAAAGCCTAAGTAAAAAACTCCCTGCTTATTCAACAATAAGCAGGGAGTTTTTTACTTAGGCTAAAATATAGTCCGTCCGAATTAATACGAAACACAGGTTTTTATTTTATAGATTAATGAGTGAGAGTGTTTATTTCTGTATCATTTGAACTAAGTTGATTTATGTTTCGCATTCCCCATAGATAGATTATTTAAACGATCAGCTAGACCTAAGTTATAACCAATCGATTCGTCATTTTCAGAAATAAGCGATTCCTTTAATTCATATGCATTTGATCCATGTTCCGTGAAGTCTAATCCGGCTAATTCTTCTTCCTCAGAAACTCGGATAGATGAGAATTGTTTCACAATGAATAAGAATGCTCCTAATGTTATCATTGTCCATGCGATAACTGCTATAACTCCTATCGTTTGAATCCAAAATTGCGTTGTTCCATAACCATAGAACAAACCAGTCGACGTTGAAAATAAACCGATAGCTAATGTACCCCAAATTCCACAAAGACCATGTACAGTAATAGCGCCAACGGGATCATCAATACGTAGTTTGGCATCTAACCAGTGAATCCCTTCTACAAGTATGATGCCAGAAATAAGGCCAACTATTATTGATCCACCAAGTGAAATCTCTGCACATCCAGCGGTAATGCCGACTAAACCACCTAGTACACCGTTTAGGGACAATGAGGCATCGATACGCTTAAAGCGTAATTTTGTATATACGGCAGTCGATACAAGTGCTGCCGAAGTTGATAGCAACGTAGTGCCTATAACCATAGGTACAAGCGAAGGGTCGGCAGTAAGTGTACTACCTCCATTAAAACCAAACCAACCAAGCCAAAGGATAAAGACACCGAGTGCGCCGATAGGAATGTTATGTCCTTGAATAACATTTACTCTTTTCCCTGAGTATTTTCCAATACGTGGGCCTAAGTGCAATACAGCGGTGAGAGCACCTACTGCGCCGGTTACATGTACTACTGTCGATCCTGCAAAATCACTGAATCCTAAATCGGTAAGCCAGCCATCACCTTGCCAAACCCAGTGACCGACAACAGGATAGACAAATGCAGTCATCGCTATCACGATGAGAACATAACTGCTTAGTTTCATTCGTTCAGCAACAGCACCAGAAATAATCGTGGCACAGGTAGCTATGAACATTGCTTGAAATACGAAGAAGCCAACGTCTTCAACGTCATGTAATAAGAAACTATCTGTGCCTATGAATGAACCTCCAGAAGTACCAAACATAATACCAAAGCCGACAATAAAAAAGAGAATGGTCGAAATGCTAATTGTCAAGAAGTTTTTCATAAGAATATTGAGGGAATTTTTTGCTCTAGTAAAACCTGACTCCACCATCGCAAACCCTGCATGCATAAAGAATACTAGGAACGCACCAAGCATAATCCAAACCAAGTTAATGGATAACTCAAGAGAGGTAGTAGTTGGTGCAGCATATACAGGAGATGCAATGAGGGAAATAACGAAAAACAAGAATAAACTTTTTCTAAACATGCTTCATCCTCCTTTTAAATTACATAACAGCTTCTTTCCCTCTTTCTCCTGTTCTAATCCGGATCGTTTCTTCAACAGGCGAAACAAAGATCTTTCCGTCTCCAATATTACCAGTGCTACAATTTTTGATAATAATAGTAAGTATTTCATCTAATCGTTGTTCTTCTACAACCGTCTCCACTTTAATTTTAGCTAGTAGTTGTAGTTGAAAGGTTGTACCTCGGAATACTCCCTTTTGTCCTTTCTGCTTACCTGTTCCAGCAGCCTCTGTAACTGTTAAGCCTCCAATACCTGCTGCAGATAATGCTTTACGAAGTAATTGAAACTTTTCTGGACGGATAATTGCCTCAATTTTTTTCAATGCACTCACTCCTTTCGTGTAAGAAAACCTTACATTATAAGTTATGTAAATTATCATAATAGGTATACTAATTAAAATCAAGTAATTTTATATAATTATTTAGAAAATTACGAAACGAGCATTTGCAATTGGTTTTTAAGAAATTTTTTCAAATAAGATGTTTAATTAAAAATGATTAAGGGTAACTTACAAGTGAATGATTAAATTACATTTCGTAAACATCTAAAAAAAGCTCAATTTTTTCTTGAATATCCTCTACCTTTCGCTTGACAATTGTAGTATAATTTACATATAGGGTTATTTAAACTTATTTTAATTTGATAAGTGTTAAATGTTTATGGAATGACTAAACCCATTTTAGAATGAGGAGTGAAGTTTTAATGGTTACACTTTATACCTCACCAAGTTGTACATCTTGCAGAAAAGCAAAAGCATGGTTGGAAGAACATGATATCCCGTTCACGGAGCGTAATATATTTTCCGAACCACTAACACTGGATGAAATAAAGGAAATTTTACGTATGACGGAAGATGGCACTGATGAGATCATTTCAACTCGATCAAAGGTTTTTCAAAAATTGGATGTCAATATTGATCAATTACCAATGAAGGATCTTTTTAATTTAATTCAACAAAATCCGGGTCTTTTACGTAGACCGATTATTTTGGATGAAAAGCGTCTGCAAGTTGGATATAATGAAGATGAGATTCGCCGCTTCTTACCAAGAACGGTTCGTACTTTTCAGTTACGTGAGGCGCAACGAATGGTTAATTAACCAATTTAACATATTAAAAAACGCAGATCATTAATTACGATCTGCGTTTTTTTATCGCTATCTTGTAATCCTGCAAAGTAGACAGGTTAATTGTTACGGTTTCGTCACAAAAACGAGGATGACAAAACTTTAAATATAGGTTAAAATATGTTACTAATTATATAGGCATATATGTTTCCAATATGTTTGCTACTATCATACAATAAGTATAGAAAACCTTTTATTTCATTTACAAACATTTTGTTTGTAGGAAGTTTGGCATCACTCACATGTTGGAAGCATGAGCTGATCGTAAAGATTAGAAATCAAGGCATTAGGGTAAATCTACAATATTAAGTTATTTGGTGAAGCTGTTCTTCCACCTACCTAAAAAAGAAGGGGGAGAAATGAAAATGGAAATTGAAAGAATTAACGAGAATACAGTGAAATTTTACATTTCATATATTGATATTGAGGATCGCGGATTTGAGAGAGAAGAAATCTGGTATAATCGTGAAAGAAGTGAACAGCTTTTTTGGCAAATGATGGATGAAGTCAATTATAAAGAGGACTTTAATGTTGACGGTCCGTTATGGATACAGGTACAGGCTTTGGAAAAAGGATTGGAAATTATTGTAACTAAAGCTCAAATTTCTAAAAATGGAGACAATATTGAGCTTCAGACAGAAGATGGTAATACAGTTGATTTTCCAGTCGATAAAAAAATCGAAAATATGTTAGAAGATAAATTTGGTAAGCATGAAGAACCATTAGATGAAGAAGATGATGATAAGCTATGGATCATTGCTGATTTTGTCGACTTTGAAGATGTAATACAGCTAAGCCATTATCTTGATGACCTACAGGAAGGTACGATGGAAACACTTTACCATTATAACAATAAGTATTATCTATATATGGAGTTTTCTGAGGAAGAGCTTGATGAAAAACAGCAAGAAGATATTATTAGTAAAGTTTTTGAGTTTGCAGATGATTCAGATATTACCATACATGTACTTGAGGAATACGGGAAGAAAATCTTTGAAGAAGATACGTTTAATAAAGTTCGATCCCATTTCCCTGTACAAGTATAGACACTCCTTGAAAAGGAGTGCTTTTTTTATAAGTTAAGAAAGTATAAAATCAGTGCAATGACTGCGTTAAGCCAAGTAGTTATTTTGAAATGTTAGATGTATATTGGCAATGCTCGGACTAATTATTTCGCTTTCCGCGGGCACGGCCTCAACTAACTTTGCAAAGAAGAACACGTTGCAAAGTGGATTTTCGGCTCGCGCTAATCCCGCAGGAGTCTACGTAATTCGTCTCCGCTATGAGAAGGTGCACCAATTCTTGTCATAAGTAATAGGTTGACTTTTTTTACAATGGGTAAAGTGAAAATCGCTATCCGTGAGTATAAAAGTAGCTGTGTTACTTCATGCTAGCGTTGTAGAGCCTGATAATAGCGAAGGCCGGCCACTTCAACTCCTGTGGGAAATGTTTGACCTGAAGATCCACTTTTTTGAGCGGGTTTTGCTAAAAAAGTTAGCTGAAGGACAAACCCCACGGAAAGGGAAGTGGGCAGCCGGAGTGGTGGTCAAGCAAGCAGTAGCTATTATTCCATAATAGCTACTAGAGGAAGCGTAGATCTGAGCATTTAGTGATAAGGACTGAGCGAATTTTGCTCAGTTTTTTTTATGTTCTTTTTTTGTCCCACATATAACTGGCAGTAAGCCCGCCACTCCAAGAAGAAAAATAATTGGCTAAACCTAAGTAGGCTAACTTACCCGCCACTCCGTATAAAGTTTTTCTGAGGAAGCACAAAAAGTGGTGCCTCTAGCTTCGTATTGCCAAAAATAGTATCTTTTACGGAATGATGAACTGGGACTTGATATTTTCGTTCATATCAGTGAAACCGATATGGATAATGTGGGGTGGACTGCCAGTAAATGTCCGATTGATTAATTTTGGATTTAATTTTCTTCCTACAACGTTGTTTAATTTGATAGAATATAACAGGAGAGGTGAGCGCATGAGGAATCTACCCTTATACGGTAAAGTAAATATCATCATTGCTGCTGTATTCATGATTACAGGAATTTTATTATTCATCCAACGATTAGGTGCAGTTTTCGAGTGGCGGGATCAGTATCTGTCTCTTTCTTTTATTTTTTTAGGTAGCGCTTTATTTTTAAGTACCATTCGCTTAAAGAAAAAGAAGAATAATTAGAAGGATTTAAGCACTTTCTGTCGAATTCTTATTATTCACGGAGGTGTTTTTATGCTGCAAGCAATAGCGCAAACTGGAGAAATCGTGCTACTTTCTATTAAAACAAGGCATGAAATTGAACAATTGCGAAAACAGACCTTTTATTGTCCAATATGTAAGCAGCAAGTAATCATGAAAGCAGGTGCAGAGGTAATCCCACATTTCGCTCATTATTCATCAAGCCACTGCCGAATTCGTGAAGATGGTGAAGGGGCGTATCATGAGTCCGGGAAATTAATACTGTATCAATGGTTAAAAGCCCAAAAGCTAAACGTAACATTGGAGCCATTCCTCAATGAAATTCAACAGCGACCTGATATTTTATTAACGGTTAACACGAAAAAGATAGCTTTGGAATATCAGTGTGCTACAATTCCAATATCTATTATTACGGCCAGAAATAAGGGTTATCAGGCTGCAGGAATTACTCCCATATGGATACTTGGTGCTAAGCATTTTAAGCGTGAAACAGCCAGTAAATTTCGTTTATCTCCATTTACCAGCTCCTTTATACATCAATTTCCCACAAGCCAATCTTTGAAAGTTTTTTTCTTCTGTCCTATTACACGTTACTTTATTACCGCCCAAAACATTTATTTTACTACCAGTTTTAAAGCATTAGGTAAGTTTGTAATTACAAAGCTCAAGCATCTCATTTTTACGGATATATTTAAAGAAATTTCCTTCCCTAAACAAGAACTGTATCCATTATGGTTAAAGGAAAAGATGCTTTTTCGGACCAAATCACGAGTTCGAACAACCAAGCAAGAATTTTTATGGTTGAAATGGCTATATATAAAACAACACCATGTGGAAACATTGCCGTCCCTCATTTATTTACCGATATCATCGCAGATTCGTATGAACAAGCCTCTATGGCTCTGGCAAAGTAAAATTATCTTAGATCATATAGCTCCTCTATCAGTTGGTACAAAAATGGATGTTAGATTTATTGGTCGTTTATTGAACAAGCAAACTAGGTCAATAAGTCAAACCCCACTATTATTAAAGACGAAAAATCCTCTTATAGAATATATGTCTCTACTTGAACAACTGAAAATTGTAAAGCAGAATGCTCCCTTTATTTATACAAAACGCATACCAGTTTTCGTTCCTTCAACTTTAGAGCGAGCACTAGAAGAAGATCAGCTAATCATTAATCAATTACAGAAGCAAAATAAAAGCATGATTCATAAATAATACGATATACTAAATAGCAAGTATGCATTTTAAAAGAAGACTTTAAAATGCTTAACAAACAAGATAATGAGTTTTGTTTATTGGCTAAAAAGGAATTAGCAAACACATCACGAAAGAATAACTATAGGACGAATAGGGAGGAATAGAATTGGCTAAATCAACTAAGGAATTACCTAAACGAGAAGAATTACCTGAAGAGTCAACGTGGAAATTAGAAGATATCTTCGAAACGAATGATGCGTGGGAGCAGGAATGGAAAAGTCTGCAGCAAGCCATTCCACAAATTGAAGCATACCAAGGAAAATTAGCAGAATCACCTGCAAAACTTCTAGAATTATTGCAGCTACAGGATAAGCTATCAGAACGACTAGGTAAGCTATATACATATGCGCATATGCGATATGATCAAGATACAACAAATGGCATGTATCAGCGGTTAAATGCTCAGGCCGAGAGTATATTGACTTCAGCTTCTAGTTCAATGAGTTTTATAGTTCCCGAAATTTTAGCAATCGATGAGGAGAAGCTAAATCGTTTTTTAAAGGAAGAACAAGGTTTAAAGGCCTATAAAAAGACGTTGGATGAAATTACCCGTCAACGGCCACATATTTTAAGCGAGCGAGAAGAGGCAATACTTGCTGAATCATCAGAACCGATGTCAGCTGCTTCGCAAACATTCGGTATGCTGAATAATGCAGATTTAACATTTCCATCGATAAAAAATGAAAATGGAGAGGAAGTAGATCTAACACATGGACGATATATCCGTTTTTTGGAGTCCAAGGATCGTTCTGTCCGCAAAGCAGCCTTTGAAGCAATGTATGATACGTACGGGAAATTTCTAAACACGTTCGCTTCTACATTAAGCGGGAATATTAAGAAGGATAACTTCTTTGCAAAGGTTAGAAATTATAATTCTGCAAGACAAGCAGCATTGGATGATAATCATATTCCGGAAAAGGTCTATGATAATTTGATAGAAGCAGTTGATGAAAAGCTCCCATTACTTCATCGATATACCGAATTACGTAAAAAAGTGTTAAAGCTGGATGAGTTGCATATGTATGATCTCTATACGCCACTTGTTCAGGATGTAGATATGGAGATTCCTTTTGAAAGAGCCAAGCAATACGTCTTAGAGGGGCTTTCTCCATTAGGTGATGACTATCTAAGTATCATAAAAGAAGGTTATGAGAATCGATGGATTGATGTAGAAGAGAATAAAGGAAAACGTAGTGGCGCATATTCTTCTGGTGCATACGGTACTAACCCATATATACTGTTAAATTGGCAAAACAATGTTAATGATATGTTCACATTAGCTCATGAGCTTGGACATTCCGTGCATAGTTATTATACAAGAAAAAATCAGCCTTTCCGTTATGGAAATTATTCTATTTTTGTAGCAGAAGTAGCATCTACCTGTAACGAGGCATTGTTAAATGACTATCTATTGAATAACTTAGAGGATGAGAAGCAAAAGCTATATTTGCTTAACCATTTCCTAGAAGGATTTAGAGGTACTGTCTTCCGTCAAACAATGTTCGCGGAATTTGAGCATATTATTCACGTGAAACAGCAAGAAGGTGAAGCGCTAACTGCAGAAAAATTAACAGAGGTATACTACAATCTAAATAAAAAATACTTTGGCGATGGGGTAATTTCCGATAAAGAAATCGGGATGGAATGGGCACGAATTCCTCATTTTTATTACAACTACTATGTATACCAATATGCTACAGGATACTCTGCAGCTACCGCATTAGCAAGTCAGATCCTAGATGGTAAGGGAGATGCAGTAAAACGCTATATCAATTTCTTGAAAGCAGGTAGTAGTGATTATCCAATTGAAGTATTGAAGCAAGCAGGAGTAGATATGAACGATAAACAGCCTATTTTAGATGCTCTAGATGTATTTGAGGAGAAACTAAATGAAATGGAGCAGCTGCTAAGCTAATGAAATAGTGGGTTGACTAACAGAGTCTCCCTACACTGCCGAGAAATTTTTCTCGGCAGTTATTTTATTGTCAAGGAAATGATAAAATTAGCCCGTGTGGATAAATAGGGGTGTGTTGAGCCGCGTCCAGTTCCAGCGCCCAGAAACGAAGCGACTTCACGAATCGCCTATGCTAAGTCATCATTGGCTCGTAAGCACCCCGTGATTCCTTTATCTCTGTTGATTCGCTCCAGTCGCTATGTTTCTAATCGGACGCTTGCGTTTTGTTCATAAGTTAAGAAAGTATAAAATCAGTGCAATGACTGCGTTAAGCGAAGTAGTTATTTTGAAATGTTTGATGTATATTGGCAATGCTCCGACTAATTACTTCGCTTTCCGTGGGCACGGCCCATAGCCGTCAAGTTAAGCAGGATATTTTAAAAACCATAAAGTTATTCGTTATTCTGACATTATAAATGGAATAATTTGGAGGGATTACGTATGGCTAAGCAATATCATTTTGACTC
>NZ_JAWDHA010000040.1:0-36558 GCF_034190895.1 Virgibacillus sp. M23
TTAAGAAAGTACACCGCCTTCAGGCAAAATACAAGCCTAAATTATAACAAAAAAGATTCCAGCTATCATTTTTTGATAACTGGAATCTTTTTTAACTTCATAAGGGCTAGTTATGTCCCAGCCCCTTGTATAGGTTGTTCTTTTATACTGAAATAACGAAGAACACCAAAAAACTAATTTTTTATAAGAAAGGTATTACAACCAAGCTGCGCCAACGATAATAAGAAGAATGAATAAGACTACAATCAAGGCAAATCCGCCAACACCGTAACCATATCCACCACCTGCTGGAGCTCCATAACCATAGCCTCCGCAGCCACAACTAGATCCATAACCGAATCCCATTTAAACCCCTCCTACTAATTTATATAGCCTATTAACAAACGTAAGCTGCACCTACGATAATCAACAGGATAAATAAGACTACAATTAAAGCAAAGCCACTGCCGTAGCCATATCCGCCTACTGCTTCACCCATGTTGCTAACACCTCCAGTCCGTTTACATTAATAATGTATGAGCACAGATAAGAATTGATATAGGTTATCACCCAGATCATCAGAATTTGGGCGCTATTTCTCTGGAAAATCTCTTTATTTCCGCTATTCACCTGATACATCTGTCTTTTACAATGCAATATTTTATACATAAAATGTTGTATCTGTACTACAAATGGGGGGTGAATGATATGTCAGGATCACATTACTATTCCGTTTGTCAACGACATAAAGGTAAAGCTGTCGAAATTAAAACACACAATGGGAGAGTTCATCGAGGGATAATTGACCGTGTTAGCTCCAATCGAGTATATTTACGACCACTTGGTCAGCAAGGCTTAGGCGGATTTGGAATTGGATTTTATGGACCGGGTTATGGTTTCGGATTTGGTGTCGCACTTGGAGCCATTGCAACGTTGGCGGTATTGCCATTTTTCTTCTGGTAGTAAGAGAAAGGATGAGACAAACGTATTTTATTCACCTAATAATTCGAACGATTTCAGTTGAATCATTTCGGATTATTAGGTTCTATCATTGATCCAGCAAATTTTGGGTTAACTATTATAGTTTTGTAGGAAATTAGTAATGTCAACATCTAGTATTATAGTACTTATGAGTGGTAAGAGACTTTAAAGGCATTCAATTTCATGGTTATAAATACTTATTTTTGAAAAGATTCTATTTAAGTGGTAGCTACTACCAATATTTTCTTTTATAATGGCACTAAAGAACGATAGATATTAAAGTTGGAGGAAGTTTGTATGTCTGGCATGATGCGTATAAGTCCTGAAGAATTAGCAACTATTGCTCAACAGTATGGTATGGAAAGCGGAAATGTACTAAATATTGTGGGTAATTTGGATGGGCTAATGGAAAAATTAGAGGAAATCTGGGAAGGTAATGCAAAAGATGCGTTTGCGGGACAATATGAAGAATTACGTCCTTCATTCATGCAAATGGTTGAATTGTTAGAGGATGTGCAGAGACAATTAGCTTCAACGGCACAAACACTCCATGATACGGATGCAACTATTGCTAGTCAAATGCGTAAATAAGACTCTAAGTTGTAGTTATTTTGTTTCTTTTTTATGCGGATAATAACAGAAATAGTAAGTTTGTCATAGTGCCGCAGTATGTAAATTGCCGGCACTATTTTTTACGAAATAGAAAATAATAGGGGAGAAAAACATGTATATATATGTCACGGTTAATATTGAACGCTATCATCAAGAAAATATAGAACTGCGATTATCTGATCAATTTATGATTAAACAGCTGATTGATATCACATGGCAGGCGAAACAAATAGAAGGAAAACCAAGAGAAGGACATTGGATACGCGTAAAAAATAAGGAACGTGTTTATAATGGTGGGTTAACCTTACAAGCATGTGGCATTACAACAGGAGACTGTATCGAAATCCTATAAAGATACTAGATGGAATTGATAGTTTAAAGGAGCAAAGAAATGTCTGAGGAGCTTACATATTTAGAGAAACAAACAGACGCAGCTATTTCGTATGAACATGGAAAAATAGAAATCAGTTTTCACCGTGCAAAAGTAAAACTTAACGATCAATTAGAAATTGAATGGTTAAAGTCCATTAATCAAGAGATCCGTAAAGAAATAGTTCGAACGGAAGACGAATTAAAAATCTATCTGTCGCCACCTAAATCTTATCATGCTTTTCATAAACTATACTCCAAGAGTGAACAGGCACAGTGGCAGTTTGCATATAACTTAGTTCAACATATACAAAAACATGCCTTAAAACGATTAAAAATTATTGTTTGTCCTGAGAATATATTGTTTGACTATGGATTGAATCCCCATTTTTTACATTATGGTGTAAGTGAAAGCATACCACCTTATGAAGATAATGATGAAAGGTTATGGAGAGAAGTTAGGGCAGTTATTGCGGAGATAGCAGATAATAAAATTGATTTCGCTTCCTATGTAAAACACCATGAAACACTTGATCTGTCGCCAATTGCAAAGCAAATTATGGATGCAGAAACTTTTGAACAGTTACAGTCGATTATCACTCATCAATTACAAAATAAAGAGAAAGATGAGCAGTCTGTATTACATGTGCCAGCAAAAAAATGGAAAGTACAACGCTACACTTTGATCGCTGTATCTCTATTATTAATCCCAACGCTTTTCTATAGTTTATTTGCACTGTTTTTCAAAATCCCGCAGACAAACGCTTATATAGATAGTAACCGGTCATTTATGGAAGAACAGTATAGTTCTGTGGTAACAACGCTTGAAAACTATGATGAAGCATCTATGCCTTATGGAGTGAAATATCAGCTTGCTTCCTCTTACATTGTCAATGAATCATTAACAGAAAATCAAAAACAAAATGTTCAAAATACCATTACTTTACAGTCTGATGAGCGATATTTCTCTTATTGGATTAATATTGGACGTGGTAACTATCAAGAAGCAATTGACACCGCTAGGTTATTGGAGGACCGAGATTTAATCGTGTATGGTCTATTAAAACAACGTGAAGCATTAAAAATAGATCAAGAGCTTAGTGGAGATGAAAGAGAGGAAAGACTAAATAAAATTGAACGAGAAATAGATGACTATCAAGAAACAATGGATCAAGTCCAGGAGGGTAGCTCAGGGCAAGACGAACCACCAATTGATGAAGAAGCGAAATCAAACAATGGCGATTAAACACAGTTTACAACAGGAGGTGATCTTATGGAGCATCTGTGGTTATTTTATAATGGGTCCTATCAATACCAATCACTTAGCGGATTACAAGATATTTTAATAGGGAATAGTTTAAGCGACACAATTACGATTCAATCCATCTCCTTAGACTCATCAAAGATCTTAATTCGTAAAACGGGCGTTCAAAAGTTGGAAGTATTTCATGGCGGGCATTTTAAAGGTGAAATTGAACCCGACAAGCCGCATGAATTAAACATAAACAATCAAATGATAAAGCTTGTTTATCGATACCAGGAGTATCAAGAAAAAGACTATTACATTGGCAACCATTCGGAGCTGATCATACGTGATTTTTCCTTAGTAAGGCATGATGGTTCGTGGATATTACAACCTACTAACGATTCTGTTTTTCGAAATGGTGAAATTGTCAAAGGAGTAACACCCATACAGTATGGCGATAAATTGTTACATCAATATATATTCTTTTCTATTAAGAAAAACGATATCTTAACCGTTTACGCGCATAATCAATTTTCTATAGAATTAACAGAAATGAAAGAGCCAACATCGGTTATGAAGGAAAAGTATCCATCGTTTCGTAGAACACCTCGTATGATTTATGAAATGCCCGATGATAAAGTTGCTTTTTCGTTTCCTTCTGAGGAAATTGATGATGAAAGACGAGGAATCTGGCTAATTATTTTACCTCCGCTCATGATGCTTATTGTTATGGGGGTTGTAGCCTTGTTACGTCCACGAGGTATTTTTATTTTGATTTCTCTAGCAATGTTTGGTACATCGCTAATAACTTCTACTGTACAATATTTTAAAGAAAAGAAAAATCAGCTTAAGAAGCAGGAAAAGCGAAAAAGGTTATATACACGCTATTTAAAAAATAAGCGTGAAGAACTTTACCAGTTATCGAATAAACAGCGTGAGGTACTTTATTATCATTTCCCTTCATTTGAACGCATGAAGTATTTGACAAAAGAAATTAGTGATCGTATCTGGGAACGAACATTAGTAAGTAATGACTTTTTGCGGTTTCGTATTGGTAGAGCAAGAGTGCCATCTACCTACGATGTTTCTGTCCAACGAAGTGATATGTCCAACCAAGAAATGGATGATTTATTGGAAAAATCACAGGAGCTTGTTGCCCATTATAAGTATGTCAATAATGTACCATTAGTTATTGATCTATCCCAAGGTTCAATGGGAATGGTTGGTAAAGATTCAATCGTAAAGAAGGAAATTCAGCAAATTGTTGGTCAATTAAGTTTTTCCCAAAGCTATCATGATATTCGATTTGTAACTATATTTCATGAGGAAGAGTATAAGCAATGGGAGTGGATGAAATGGTTGCCACATTTTCAGTTACCACATACATACGCTAAAGGATTCATTTATAATGAACAGACACGTGATCAACTACTTTCTTCCATTTATGAAATGTTAAAGGAACGAGATTTAGACGAAGAAAAGGGTAAAATAACCTTTTCTCCGCATTTTGTGTTTATCATTACGAACCGTCAGTTAATTTCTGAACATGCTATATTAGAATATTTAGAAGGTGAACACGCTTCAATTGGCATCTCAACTATTTTTGCAGCAGATACGAAAGAAAGCTTATCGGAGCATATACACACCTTGGTAAGATACATTGATGATCAGCAAGGAGATATCTTGATTCAACATCAAAAAGCCGTACATATACCATTTAAACTTGACGGGCATCAAAAACAGGATAATGAAACCTTTGCGCGAACGCTGAGATCTTTGGATCATCAATTAGGGATGAACAATTCAATTCCAGAGAAAGTAACCTTCTTACAATTATTTCAATCAGCAGATATTCGTTGTTTAGACATTGCCAATAAGTGGCGAGAGAATCAGTCCGCCAAATCACTTGCTGTACCAGTTGGTCTTAAAGGAAAAGATGATCACGTATTATTAAACCTACATGAAAAAGCACATGGACCACATGGTTTGTTAGCTGGTACAACGGGCTCAGGAAAAAGTGAATTTCTACAAACCTATATTTTATCTTTAGCTGTTCATTTTCATCCTTACGAGGTAGCTTTTCTATTAATAGATTATAAGGGTGGTGGGATGGCTCAGCCATTTAAACACATTCCGCATTTATTAGGTACAATCACAAACATTGAAGGGAGTAATAATTTTAGTAAACGAGCACTTGCTTCAATTAAAAGTGAATTGAGAAGACGGCAGCGTTTATTTGATCTCCATGAAGTAAATCATATTCATGATTATATGCTTCTATATAAGCGAGGGGATGCCGTGGAACCAATGCCGCATCTCTTTTTAATCTCTGATGAATTTGCAGAGCTAAAGAGAGAAGAACCGGAATTTATTAGAGAATTAGTTAGTGCTGCACGAATTGGAAGAAGTTTGGGAGTACACTTAATTCTTGCTACGCAAAAACCTGGTGGTATTATTGATGACCAAATTTGGAGCAATGCACGGTTCAAGATTGCTTTAAAAGTTCAAGAGGAAAGTGATAGCAAAGAGGTTCTGAAGAATGGTGATGCGTCAAAAATCACAACCACTGGACGAGGATATTTACAAGTGGGAAATAATGAGGTATATGAACTTTTTCAATCCGCGTGGAGTGGGGGACCATATACAAAGGATGCGTTTGGTACGGAGGATGAAGTTGCGTTGGTTACAGACTTAGGTCTTATTCCTTTATCAGAGGTTTCAACAGAAGAAAGTGGAGCAAGGCATAAGAAAACGGAAATAGATGCAGTGGTAGAGGAAATCTCCAAGGTGCAAGAGGAATTGCAAATCCGCAAATTACAAAGTCCTTGGCTACCTCCTCTCCCACAGAGAATTACAAAAACAGAGGACAACATTGTAGCAGATAATGCGTACGAGATAGGTTTGGTAGATGAACCTGATCAACAAAGACAGACTAGTTATCTTTATCGTGTCATGGACGATGGAAACATTGGTATTTTCGGCTCTTCAGGCTATGGGAAATCAACGACAATACTTACATTTTTACTTCGTTTCTCAATGAAGAATAGCCCTGAAAAGATGAACTATTATATTTTTGATTTTGGAAATGGAGCACTTCTACCACTACAACAACTGCCACAAACTGGAGATTATTTTCGGTCAGATGACCATAGAAAGATTGAGAAGTTCTTCACTTTTATGTCAGCACAGATGGAAGAGCGAAAGCAGTTATTTAGGGATCAGGAAGTTAGTAATATTAAAATGTATAATGCTTTAGTAGAAGAGGAGTTACCAATTATCTTTATCGTGATTGATAACTATGATTTAGTAAAAGAAGAATTGCAGGAAATAGACAATCGCTTTATCCAAATTGCTAGAGATGGTCAATCGCTTGGTATTTATACAATTCTGACTGCTTCACGAACCAACGCGGTAAAGCATGCGTTGATGAGTAATCTGAAAACAAAAATTGTGCATTACTTGATGGATACGTCGGATAAATATGCGATCCTTGGAAAGACCGCATATGAAACAGAGGCAATTCCTGGAAGAGTTTATATTAAGAATGAAGAGCCATTTCTTGCGCAAATTTATCTGCCTTCAAGTGGCGAAAGTGATGTTGAGGTATTAACAGGCATTAAAGGAATAATTCAACTACTAAATAAAACCTATGTAGATGCTCCGAAGCCAAAGTCGATTCCGATGTTACCACATAAGTTATCATATCAATCATTTCTTAATCGTTCAGATGTTCAATTGTCTGGACAAACCCCGGCAATTGGCTTGGATGAAGCAAATGTAAAACCTGTGTATCTGGACTGGCAAACAAATCGACATTGCCTGATTCTTGGCGATACACAAAAAGGTAAATCAAATGTGTGCAAAGTTATTATCCATCGAATGAAGGAGAAAGCTATAATTGGATTATTTGATTCTATTAATCATTCATTAGCAAACTATGTAGAGGAAGATTCCGTTAATTATATGGAAACGAAGGAAGAATTAATAACATGGTTGAAAGAAATTGAACGAGAGTTTGAACGTCGAGAGCAAACATATAGGGAAGCTTTGATGGAAAGAAAAACAGCAAAAATCTTATTTTCTCCATATATACTTATGATTGACGGAATGAGTAATTTTCAGCAGAAATTGGATACTATGCTCCAAACAAAATTAGCAAATTTTATGAAGCATAATAGTCATCTTGGGTTTAGTGTTATCGTCTCTGGTGGTGCGAATGAATTTTCCAAAGGGTTTGATCCATTTACAAATGAAGTCAAACAAGTGAAACAAGCAATCTTACTCATGAAAAAATCTGAGCAAAACTTGCTTTCATTACCATATACACGTAATGAACAAGAAATTAAAGCAGGTTTTGGCTATTATGTAAAAAACGGTAACCCAATAAAAATTCAGATTCCACGCTATGACCTTGAAGGGGTGACCTATTAAATGGACAAGGGAATGAAAGCATCCATAGGGTTAAGCATGAAGGTACTAATTATATTACTATTACCACTTCTATTATTTCGTTATGTGGATAGTCAACCTAGAATTATTCTGGAAGAAGAGTCAAGTATTCGAAGTGTGGCAATTGTTAATGAAGATACTGGATATGAAAGTGAATTACAGTCGATTAATCTTGGGCATGAAATACCTATCCTATTAAAAGATCAGGAGGATTACTCATGGACCGTAGTTAATCGAAGTACAGCAGAGCAGGGGCTTGCTAATAAAAATTACGATGCGATTATGTATATCCCTTCCAATTACTCCAAAAATATAATGACCTTTAAAGAGAATCAGCCGACAAAGGCATCACTTCATTATGTAATTCAGCCTAATTTGGAAGCGAAGGAACGACAACGAATCCATAGGCAAATGGCGAATGCTAAAAATATAATTAATCAAGAAATGATATCGTTATATTGGAATTATGTTTCTCAGCAGGTCAATCATATTCGGGATCAGTTTGATTTAATTGTTGAAAAAGAAATTGCTTTTCAAGATGCAATGTATTCCTTCTATACACCTTCGTCAAAAACATTAGCGTATGAAATAGATGTACATAAATCTAACTTGAAAAACATATTAAAGGATACGAGTCAAGTTGATGAGATATCATCAAGCAATGTTCATACTGCTGAAAAAGTCGAAAACAAAATGAAGTCCTTTGCCAAAGCATTAAATGAATATAAAGAAACGCAAAAGAAACAACAGCGTTTATTAGAAATATATCTAGATGAAAACCAAGAGGCATTTCATGAAGGATTGACGAGATATCATCAGGCTCTTGAAGAAAGTATAACTTCAATTGAAGAACAGTTTAAGCAGCAATCGGTGCTATTTAAAGAAAATAGAAATCAATTATCGGGTAATTTTGAACATTTAAAGAATAATGTAGTACACGGTAGAAACTATGTGGATAAGTGGAATGAAATACAAGCAAAAAAATATGAATTACTTTTATTAAAAATAAATACGTATAAAGATAAATTTTTAAACGAACCAAATACTAAACTAGACAAAGCTATACGTAATTTAAAAGGTTTAAAAAGAGATATCATTGATATTCCAACAGCTCCTAATGTGAATGAAGTTATTACAATTGATTTAGCAAAACTGAGTGAACATATGGCAGAGTTGGGTAAGGCTATTGATCAGTTTTCAGCCGCAAGTGAGGAAGAGCCGGAAATTCCTAAAGAAGATAAGGCTGACTGGAATAATATAGTCAATAACTTCGCAAAATTAGATACGGAGTTAAATGCTTTAGTAGAATTGCAATCTAACAATCCAAATCCTAATGAAATTATTGATGTATGGGAAGAACACGTCAATGAATGGAATAAAACTTATAAAAAACTGATGGATCAGATAGAAGAGCCCATTTTGAAATTAGTTAATAACATTGAAGAGAAACAAAACAAAATATTAGTAAGTAAAGAAATATCTGATGAAAGAAGGGAGTTTTTAAAGGGTGAGTTTGAAAAATTAAAATTGGATAATAAACCACTTATTTCTTTAATTGTGTATTCAGAAGAGTTATCAGTCTACATGAATACATTAAATCAAAAGAAAAAAGTAAATAATGACATTTTGAGCGTTTTTGAGAAGGAATTACATACATTAACTACTTTAAATTCAAATTATTATACAAAACTCAATGATGTATTTGGCAAGAATTTAAACGCTATTAATTCATCAAAATCAGTAGGAGAAGAAAGGATAGGTCTTAGTGAATTAATTAAAAACACAGAAGATTTATTTGCTTCTTATAATGATAAACTGAATCAAGGAAAAACAAATATTAAAAGTATTATAGAAGAAATGGAGCTTGGTTCAGCTAATATTACAGAGAAACTACAGAAAATTAACGATCATACCTTTGAATGGAAGATATCTCCTGTCCTAGAACAATTAGATGGAGAAATGATGGTCGAAATTCAGCAAGGTACCATGTCTGATTTAGAGCATATGGCTGAACTGTTAAATAAACTAAATGAAAACCAAAATCAAATAACTTCCTCCACAGAAGAGCTACAGGAACAAGTAAATACGGTTCAGCAGCAATCAGATGAATTAAATAATAAATGGTCACAAAACGTTGCTTCATCTGAAAAGGTACGGAATGAAATCTATGATATCCTAGGAAATACAATTGTGGATGGACAAGTAAATCCACTTGTTTTCAATTATTTATCAAATCCTGTACAAGTGGAAGGACAGCTGAATGGTCAAGTAAAAGCAGAAACAGAAGATAGGATTCCACCAGTAATAATGTTTATCATTATTTTATTAAGTGGTTTATTAATTGGTTTTTTAAGTAATTACTATTCCAATACATCCTATCTTGTTCAAGGCGGACTGTTCTTGCTCTTAAATATAGCTGTAGGGTTGATTATTAGTATTTATGGATTGAACATGTATTCATTAGATAATGCTAGAGCTATGCAATGGTCGCTATTTACTATATTGTTGTTGGTTACCTGTGCAAACATAGTTCGTGGGGGATTATTTATTGGCCAATTTGTCGGTTGGATAACAAGTATGATGATGATCGTGTTTTTTATTTCACCTTTAGTAGATCTAATTGTACCGGAGTTTCGATTTAATAATCCGATAACGGATGTATATATTTCTTTACAATATGGTACAGGCGAATCCACCTATTTAGCTATGTTCATACTAGCCTTAATATCGTTACTCATGTCAGCTCTTATTTACACGATTCAGCAGTTTAAAAATAAGTCTAAGGTGGATGAGGATGAAGAAGAAGCACTTTAGTTTACTCGTTCTAGTAGCTTATTTCTGGTGTAGTCCCGTTTTTGCTGAAGGAAGCGATACACCGGAACCTAATGAATACAAAGAAAAGGAAATAGAAATAAAAAAATCATATCAAAATGATGTAAGCAAAAGAGGAGAATTACCAGAGGAACAAAAACATTTAACATTCCAAAAGCAGGATCAAACAGATAGTATGCAGTTAAGGGAGCAATTATTCCAAATTTCTCGACTAGAAGCAAATACGATTATAGCAAAAGCAGATCAATTAGCACTTTTTTCAAAGCAAGATCGAAATACTATCCGAAAACAAGAGATACAGCCAACGGAAAGTCCGTCCAATATCTTAACTGTATTGATAGTTACTGTGGTCATTATTATTGCTGCAATGTTTTTGCTGATTATTCCAAAGTACAAGCAATCCCATAATTAATTTTATGGGATTGTATTTATTTAATCGACTCAACCCCTAATATCAACATTATCTAGCTCTGCTATCTTTTCACTAGTTAATGTTAGCAATTCCTGACTAGTAGCTCGATGTTTTTCCAGGTATTTTTTAACTAGATAATTGCCAACGGAATAACCCATCATGAATGGATAAAATTGAAGTCCATAAAGAATGTGATGATGTTTTCTACTTTTTTTTGATAGTTGGTTATGAGGTAGAATATGTTTTTCCCAAAAAACGTTTAACATATCATCTGAATATTTACTTGTATAGAATGCTGTATATTTTTCACCTAGCCGTTCACGTACAGCATTTTCTGCCAACCCCTCTAAAATAATCGTGTCTAGTAAAGTATAATCTGCTTCTTCCTTGGAATAGTTCGTTAATCGACAGGCATGATTATATTCATGCGTAAGTAATGCTTTTATTTCATTTGGTGTATTTGTGTCGGATAAAAATAAAAAAAGTTTATCTTTAAAAGTTAGCCCAGCCTTACTATTATAATCATCTTTTAACTTACGGTTGGTGGTATCAGATGGGAAAATGAAAATAGGAACACTAGGGCCATTCCAGAGTCTTTTTAGCTGTTGATAGTCTTCCTCTACGGTTTGCCAAACTTGTTTTTTTATAAGTTGCCTGACTCGTTGTTTTTGTAGTGGTGGCAGGTACATACCGAATTGGGTTAAGTGGGCATATATTTCATCAGCGTAAGCATGCTCAAAATAATCCTCCATCTTTTCCGTGATTTTCAAAGGGGTTTTATAGTGCTTTAACAACCATTGATCTGTCCGTATAACTCCCATTTTTCCCCACCCTTACATCATTATTTTGATAGCATATGCGCTTTTTTTATAGACGTTTCCAGACTATATGTATTTTTGTGACCGAAATTGTTGTATTGTCATAGTCTGACAATGAAAGGAGGACTTTAACGTGAATTATCTTGAAGGATTAGCCGAACTTGGAGTTGGAGGTGCACATCCAGGGGGATTGAAGTTGACAAAAGAGCTGTTGAAAAAGGAAAGCATTAATGAATCAACAGTGATTTTGGATGTAGGATGTGGGACTGGGCAAACGGCGGCATATCTTGCAGGGTTTTACCAATGTGCCGTTACTGCCGTAGATTATAATCAAATGATGGTGGATAAAGCGATAAATCGATTTAAGCTGCGCAAGCTTCCAGTTCAAACCATGAAAGCAGATATCACGCAGCTGCCACTGAAATCAGAGGAATACGATATGGTTATTTCAGAATCTGTTATTTCCTTTACAGAAATTACTCGTGCCCTTTCAGAAATCACTCGTATCTTAAAGCCAGGTGGAGTCTTTATTGCGATAGAAATAGTATGTGAACGCACATTAAGGGATCATGAAAAGAGGATGCTAACATCATTTTATGGATTTACGGAAATACAAACAGAAGAAGCATGGAAGCAACAATTGTACCGAGAAGGGTTTCATCACGTGCGGGTGGAAAAACCGAAGTTAAAAAAGGAAGAAATGACATTAGAGGATACAAATGATTTCGATCTATCTGAAAAGGTTGATGAAGATACGTTTGAAGTATTAGTTTTACATGAAGAATTAATGGAAAGGTTCAAAGAAAAACTAGGATTTAGAGTATTTAGATGTAAATTATAAGGCTAGTTTATTATGGGACTTCCTAGTACTATCCAGGATGTGGCCTTGTATCTGCTAGTATGTATAATATCAGAGCATCATTTTGATGTCCCTGATAACATGTACACGCTAAAAGAGCTAATAAAGAAAGGCAAGTTTAATTAAGTGAAGAGTATTGTTGAACACGTACTGATTTTTATGATGGATCAACTTTGTTCATATGGTTAGAAGTATCAATTGTAAGTTTTTCGATTAATCGTTTCTTTATGTCGTTATTAGATATATTCTCATTAAAAATTAGAAATGATTTATCTCCATCTTCTATTATGTTAAATGGACCAGTTTTATTGAAATGGTGATCATTAAAAATCATATCATTTGGGTAATTATCTATTTCGTTACCTTGACTTCCAGTTAAAATGGTAACGAAAATGATTGCTATACTTAATCCAGCAATTATTTTCACCGAGCAATCCCTCCTAAATGAAAAGCTACTCATTATTAATTTTCATAGCAACCTGTTTTCCATTAATAAAAGTTTCCAATATCGTTATGAATATCGAAATAAATTGTTTCATGATGATTAACCTCCCTACTGTTTAGTATTACAATTTTGATTATAGTATCTAAAGGAAGTATTACCTATGTATTTATGTGACGTTAGCCTTACAATAATGAAAGGTCAACTTTTTTATATCATGATGATGCACCTTAGATAATTGTAGTACCTTCATTCATGTATAGTTTTCTGATCCTTTGGTGTTTCGCTTAGTAGCATATTTACTACCTTCATTTTCATATACGTTAACAAAGAGGCTGTAAAGGAAAGGGGACAGTATATGGACTATAAAATAGCTGTTATTCCTGGTGATGGAATCGGTGTTGAAGTGATGAATGAAGCGTTAAAAGTATTGGAAATTATTAATACCAAAGAATCAATTCATATTACATATGATATATTTAATTGGAATTCGGATTATTATTTACAAACCAGTCGTATGATGCCAGAAAATGGATTAAAGCAGCTTAAGGAATATGATGCGATTCTTTTCGGAGCAATCGGAGATGAAAGAGTACCAGATGATGTTACATTATGGGAACTAATTATGCCAATTCGAAAATCATTTCAACAGTATGTTAACTTTCGACCAATTAAATTACTTAAAGGTATGGATACTCCGATACGTAACCAATCCACTAAACCGATTGATTTTGTGCTAATAAGAGAAAACGCAGAAGGAGAATACTCTAATGCTGGAGGAATAATGTTTGCGGGAGAGCACAGGGAATTGGCGATCCAAAATAATATAATGACAAAACAAGGTGTTACACAAATAGCAGAATTCGCATTTTCCTATGCGCAAAAGCAAAATTTAACAAAGGTTACGAATGCAACTAAATCAAATGCGATTATTCACTCTATGAAATTTTGGGACAGAATTATAGAGGGTGTTGCTGGGGAATATCTAGATATTTCATATGAAAAATATTATATAGATGCATTGGCTGCATACTTTGTACAGCGTCCTCAAGATTTTCAAGTCGTATTAGCAACGAATTTATTTGGTGATATCCTTTCTGATTTAGGATCTGCAATTGTAGGAGGTTTAGGGATATCCCCTTCTGCAAACATAAATCCTGGAGGTGAGTTTCCTTCTATGTTTGAGCCGGTTCATGGTTCAGCTCCAGATATTGCTGGAAAAGGTATTGCGAACCCGATTGCTCAAATCTGGTCGTTGGCACTTTTGTATGAACAATTAGGTAGAAAGGATATCCATGATAAGGTAATAACAACTATTGAAGCCTTATTCATTAACAAGGTTAATTTAACTGCCGATATGGGAGGGACGGCGTCAACTACGGAAGTAGGAGATTCTGTTTGTACGATCTTAAAAAGCTTGTAAGAAAAGGGCGGGCAACGCTGAATAACATTTATCAAAATCGCAATAAATAATTAAAACCAGAAAAAAAACGGATGGCTGCAAATGCTAGTTGAGAACATTTGCAGCCATTCTGATTTTCTTTAGTAAAATACGACTGTACTAGTCTCCTTCGTTTGTTAGCTTGGTTGTAAGTAATCGATAAAAATATTTTTTAGGATTTTTAATTGTTCTTCAGCCTCTAAATCTCCTTTAAGCATAGGGATTCGTTCATAAAGCAACAGCTTTCTAGAAAAGAGCCCAAACGAATTCGTAATAGTGGTTAGAACCTTTTTTATATCGATGTCAGATCGTATAGATCCATCTTGTTTCCCATCTTCTATAATGGATGCAAGTATCACTGATATTTTATTTTGCGACCTATTATATGCTTCAATATCTTCCAACGGCTCTGTTTGTAGAGAAGCATAACTTTTAAAAACCTCAAGAAGCTGCATATTTTCCAGTTTCTCTTCATTTATTTCTGAGATAAAGAAATCAAACATTCTTTCCATTTTATCTAAACAACTACCATTCATATCAGCAATAGATTGAAAAATAGGTATATATTTTTCCACAATATTAATCGCTACTGCTACAATTAGCTTCTCCTTTTTAGGAAAGTATCGGAAGACAGTAGCAATTCCAATATTTTCTTCATCGGCAATTTCCTGCATGGTCGTATTGTCAAAACCTTTTTTAGCAAATACTTTTTCTGCAGCTAGGATAATACTATTTCTTCGCTTCATTTTCCCTTCCATTCTTTCTTGTTTCCATCTATCCTGCGGATTCATTGGTCTTTCTCCTTTTTAAATGATAAAAGTTTTATGTATATAAAGTGAAACTTCAATCAGTTGGAGGGGGGGTTATCCCCCACTGATTGTTAGTTGAACCAATCGGACATTTACTGGCAGTTGATCCCCCACTTATCCATATTGGTTTCGCTTTATTGCTTAAATTGGGGTCTTACTGCCAGTTATATGCGGGATAAAGTGAAACTTCAATCAGTTGGGGTGTTTATCCCCCATTTACCAATATATGTGGGATAAAAAATTCGGAAAAGATGATAATTATAAATGAATATCATCTAAAAATCCTAGCAAACTAATTCATATTCGTCAATTTGAATCGTTTTTGAGCAATTCTATTGGAACTATTTCTTAAACAATACTATAATGATAATATCATAATGATAGTGAAACTATCATTATGATTAATTCACAAATTGAAAGGGGCTAATTAGCATGACAAGGCTTACAAATAAAGTTGCAATTATAACAGGATCTGGTAGTGGTATGGGAAAAGAAGAAGCATTGCTTTTTGCAAAAGAAGGTGCAAAAGTAGTTGCAACAGATATTCAAGTGAATGCTGTTCAAGAGGTAGTTGATGAAATAAAAGCAGCTGGTGGTGAGGCGCTAGCTTTAGCACATGATGTTACCTCAGAGGATGATTGGAAGAGTGTTATGCAAACGACCATTGATACGCATGGAAAATTAGATATTCTTGTAAATAATGCTGGAATTTCTCAGCCAGAACCAATGGAAGAATTGACGCTTGCACGCTGGAATCAAATTATTAATATTAATTTAACTAGTACATTTCTTGGTATAAAATTAGCTATTCCGCATATGCGTGAAAATAAAGGTGGATCGATCATAAATATTTCTTCCATTGCAGGATTGACTGGTAGTTCAGGTGCTGGTGCTTACACCGCATCTAAGGGTGGAGTACGTATGTTAACGAAAGCTGCTGCCGTTGATTATGGAAAAGACAATATTCGCGTGAATTCTGTTCATCCAGGATTTATAAAGACACCGATGAGTGAGGAATTCTTTGAACGAGAAGATATGAAGCAATGGTTCCTTGCACAAACTGCATTGCCGCAATTAGGTAAGCCAATCGAGGTAGCAGAAGCTGTGTTGTTCTTAGCATCAGATGCTGCCTATCATATCACAGGGGTGGAATTACCAGTTGATGGTGGCGTGGTTGCAAAATAAGGTGCGTAACGTAGAAAAGTGCTATGCAGAAAGTTTATTAAAATTATTACAAATCGTTTAGAACAAAAAAGCCGACCGCATTCATAAAGGTATCGCCCCCCTGTTAGAGTAAAAAATCTACCTGGGGGCGGCTTTAGCTTTTATTAACTACTCGTTTGATCTAGTGCTTTTTCAAGTGGTTTAAGCGTAGTAGCATGTAAAATATTCTCCTTGTTTACTCAGGTAAAGTTTGAACTGTATCCTTTAAAAGGCGAAATTTTTTGATTGTCGTATTTGAAAGGAACTAGTGGTAGTTCGTCTATATGGAAGTTAACAAGATACCGCTAGTAGAAACCTGTATGAATGACATAAATAATTTTCTGAAGTATAGGTTGCTCTCTTTTTCTTTCCATAAAAGGAGGTCCCAAAAATGAAACTTACTGCATATAAAGAGTATATAGGTAAATCTCCTTGTGAAAGGGGCTGAAGTATGATGTATTATTATGTTCCGAGTTATTATCCCACCACCTTATATCCTGTGTATATACCGGTTCGGGAGCAACTTCCTCCTGTTAATATAGAGTTTTTCTATGAATCAGCAAATGAAACGGTAAGGCTTATGAATGACGTACGTGTCGTTCTGAATAAGTTATCTACCTCAAAAGAATTTGATAGGCAGATAATGAGTGCTGCTCAACAGTCTGATCATGAAGAAGTGAAGCGCTTAATTCAATCATTAAATATTACTTCTACCATCGAGGTTGGGTTTACGCCAGATGAATTGCGTTTAAATTTCAGTAAAAAAACGGTTCATTCTAATCGGGACTGTTGCAAAATTACGATATTCCTGAGATGGAGATAAAGAAATGAGGATGAGGTTGGGACATAATTAAAACAGCATTTTAAGGTCTAATGATGAACAATACACTATTCTATCACCAGAAATATACGTAGACTCCTTGGAAAGAAGAGCGCTCTTTTTCTACGTGGAGTAACGTTGCTACAAGCCTTCCTTATCTTTCCAAAGGAAAGGCAGCAGTGAGCTGCCAAAGTGCGTCAGTAAGAGGAGAGACTCACCATTCGCTCGTGGAAAGCGAAGATATTTCTGGAGCGAGTTAGTTACACGAACCATCATTTCTAGTTGTTCCATATATAGATTACTTTTGTCTCTATCTCATTTACTTCATAGTTCATGATGAACGAAACGATCGCTTCAACCGTGAGTATTTAATACGAATCGTAAAGGTGATCATTGTAATATGGTACAATTGTTAAGCTCTTTCTTCTAATAAGCTCAATAAAACATTAGCAATGATTATCCCAGCGGACTTTGATGCAACCTTACCTGGTAGACCAAGTGCATGCGAAGCTTTAATACCCTGTTTTGCTGCAAAGTTAAAGTCTGTTCCTCCGGGTTTTGATGCTAAATCAATGATAAACATACTTGGCTTCATTGCTGAAATGATGGTTTTATCAACTACGTTATCTGGTATGGTATTAATACAAATATCCATTGTTTCAATTGCTTGCTTTAAATCACGCAACTGAACGGGCGTAAAGCCCATCTCTGTAATGCGAGCGATTGCGGTGGAGCTTCTAACTGCGACAGATACATGTGCACCAACCGATTGAAATAATCTTGCGACCGTCATGCCTACTCTTCCAAATCCAAGTATACTAACATTAGAGCCATGTATTGTTACATCTGTTTCTTCTATGGCTATTTTAAGTGCACCTTCAGCGGTTGGAATAGAATTATAAATAGCAATATCATCACGAGCAAAGAGTTTAACTAATTTACGATTCGTAGCAGCTGTTGCATGATCTAAGTAATTATTGGAAGTACCGGTGTAAATAACACAATTTGATGGTGTACAAGATAAAAGCTGTTCGGTTAAATATATTGACTTGTCTGAATAAGTTACTTCTACTTTTCCTTTTGTATCAGTACCAGCAACAGGAAGTATAATAGCATTTAAAATGGAGTGGTCAATACTTTCTAACTCGACATGCTGAACATTTATTTCATTAAAATGAATATGATCATATCCAATCACGTAGACGGTTATGTTTTCCTGCGCTAACATGCGGATCACATGTAGATATCGAGCATCTCCACCCATTATCAATACATGTAAATTATTTTGCAAATAAAACATCTCCCTTCAGGTAAATACATTCATTCGTACAAGAGCTGATTACTTTATTAAAGAATAATATTGCATAACATAAATAAGAAACGATGGAGCAAACAAAACTCACTTTTTTATTTTACAATACATTGCTTGTCTCTTATGACAATTTTCTTATTATGAGGAGAATATAAGTATACGAGGGTTTGAATAAAGTAGTTAGATCACAAAAGAAGACCAACTTAAGTACAAAAGCATAAGCGTCCGATTAGAAACGTAACGATTGGAGCGAGTCAACGGAGGTAAAGGAATCACGGTGAGCTTGCGAGCCAATGATGACTTATCGTAAGGTGATTTGTGAAGTCGCCTCGTTTCTGGGCGCTGAAGCTGGAAGTGGCTTAACGCGCCGATATTTATCCATATGGGGAAAATGTTATGATTTCCTAGACTATAAAAAAAGTCCCAATTTGATAGATTGAGACTCTATGGCTCAGTTGACTAGTCTTGCCATTTAATTAATCTAGGGTGCGCATCTAAAATAGATTGATATTGTTCGTTCCAGCCAAATTCACTATCTGGATCAAGCTCTAAATATCGGTTATATTTTTGCTGACGCTCCTTAGCATTTGTCCAGCCAAAATGTTTAATTCGTAGTCGGGAAATTGCATTTGGCAGATGATAAATATTCGCAGGAAATCTACCACAATGAAACCTTTTCTTCTTCCATTGATAATCAAAGTTTGGTTGATATCGTAATAAAAATGGCCGATAGCACAAATGGGATTGCCAGTAATTATCATCTCTATAATGTTCTTCATCCCACATATCATAGAGTCTGAAGCTATAGAGATCGATATCCGATTGATTGATTAATTCACGAATCTCATTTGTCGCTTTATCTTCTAACAGTTCATCAGCATCTAGATTCAAAATCCAGTCTGGTTTTGTTTTTATTGTTTCCTCCCATTGTTGTTTTCTTAGTTCTACTTCATTTGCAAATGTAGATCTTTTGTTTTGGACGATATGCGTCGGAATGCCAGCTAAAATTTGTTTACACACCTCTATACTATTGTCCTCACTGCCATCATCAATAATAACCGCCGAATCAATGAAGTCCCTATGCTGAAGTAATACTTTTTTTAAATATCGTGAGGCTTCATTTTTCATAATCATGGATAATGTTATTTTATTGTTATTGTCTTTACTAATACGCTTAGCTAAGATATCAGATACTTCTAGAGGAGAGATACGTTCTTGATTATCGTCCTTGTAATCCTCTACAGCTTCAAGATCCGAGCTACGGTAAATATGGTAAGCTGGATAGTGTGTGTCAACATATAATAATAATCCTAATGCCTGTGCTCTAATACAAAAGTGACGATCCTCCCCCCAAAAAGAAAGATTCGGAATTGGACTAAAGTTTACACCAGTATTTAATGCGTGTGCACTAAGTAACGTACATGCACCTAATCCACCAACTTCATACGTTCCAGGTACCTTTAATTGATTAATGAATTCCATAGTTCTGCGTTTTTTTTCTTCATCTGATAATCGTTCTCCATGTGTAGCGTGATATAAAGTATATTCATCTTGAACCCATACTTGTGGAAGTGGGTCTGCGTTTATCTGCCATTTTGTCCAAAAGATGGTAGAAATAATGTTCTTGTCTATTCGAATTAAATATTCAATGGTGTTTGGATGAATAAGAAGGTCTGAATCAATTAAGAATAAATAATCATACCCTTTATCCCTTGCATGTTTGATAATTTGATTCTTAAATTCAGCTACTTTCCAGATAGCTTGATGATTCCAAATATGCGTATTACCATTACGAGAATACCCCTGATGGTCATAGGGAGAGGGAGCAATAATTTCTGTACTGCCTTCATTATCTTGAGCGAAGTTCCTCAATAGTTGCTTTGAAGCTTTATCAGTATTATCATCAACGAACATATAATGGATAGTAATATTTGTTTGCTTCAGCTCAGATAAAGATGTTAAAAATTCTTTTAGAATAGGGTATTCCTGATGAATGGGTGACCCGATTAAGACACTGTGTTGTTTCATCCGAAATAGTACCTCCTTGTATGCGCGTAACAAAATAATCCTTGTAGTATTATATCGATCCGTTCATCAAATGTTCATTGTTTGCTGTTTTTTAGGTAATGTAGAGTGGACAGCAAGGCAAAACCATCCTGTCTGTATGGCAATCGATATTAGGGTGAAAACATTAACAAAATCAATAAAATTATTATTGCAATTCATTTATGTAAGCGGTATAATTGCAATATACAATATTTTGTATATTATGAAGGAGTCGATATGAGCAGAATTTGGGAAAGTTTATTTTCAAAAAATGGTTTAGCGGCAAAAGAGATAGCTGGAAAAATGCTGCATATTCAAGAGGGGGATAGAATTCCTAGAGTAAGCGACTTAGCGAAAACATTAGAGATTGGAAATGGAACCGTTCAAGGTGCTTTAAAGGTTTTAGAAAACTTGCACGCTATTCATTTGGAAGCAAGGGGACATCTTGGAACGTTTTTACGAAAGAAAGATGTTGTATTACTGAAAGAAATAGCAGGTGTTGGCTCGTTAATAGGTGCTATGCCGCTGCCATATTCACCTAAGTATGAAGGGTTGGCAACAGGATTAATTGAGGCATCGGAAGCGATGTTAAATCATATCGACCTTGCTTACATGAGAGGATCTAAACAACGGCTTGAGTCGTTAAAGGCAAGAAGGTCTGATTTTGTAATTATGTCCCAGCTTGCAGCTGAACAAGAAGTTTCTGAGGATGAGAATCTAGAGATAGCGCTGAATTTTGGAGCCCATACGTATGTTACAGCACACCAAATCTTTTTTTCTAACCATGGTGAACAAAAAATAAAAGATGGTATGCGTGTCGGGATAGATTATACTTCAATAGATCAATCGAAAATTACACTCATGGAATGCAGAGGCCTTGATGTTGAGTTAATACCTGTTAACTATATGCAGCTCTTTGAAATGCTTTTAAAGGGAGATCTCGATGCAGCAGTTTGGAATGCTGATGAAAATCGAGCAAGAGAAACCTTCCAAGTAGGCGAATTTCAGTCAGCGTCTACACGGCAAGTCGTGAAAAATGCATCTACTTCGGTCATTCTTATTGAAAAAGATCGAAAAGATGTAAAGGAATACATTACAAAGCTGGATAAAGAAAAAATACTACGAATTCAGCAACAGGTTGTGAATAAGGAAAAGCTCCCACACTATTAGTGTGAGGCAGTTTTTTATCATCAATATACAGAAAACTGTATTTTATCTAGGGGGTATATGTATGAATGTAGCTGAATTAGAAGATAGACTCCACATTTTAGTCTTAGGGGAGGTAATAACGAAAGAAGCATGTCATATTACTTTAGCTGCTTTTCAAGAATTAGTGAATGAATTAGAGCTAGAAGAGGTGGATCAGGCAGAAATGTTATTTACTCACTTACCTTCTGCATTGACAAGAATTGAAAGAGGTGAAGCTCTTGAGGCCCCATCTCCTGCTATTATGGAAGAAGTGAAGCAATCTGCTTATTATCTAGATGCAGAAAGACATGTGAATAAGGTACAACAGAGCTGGGAGAAAGAGCTTCCTCAGGAAGAAAAGGAATTTTTATACATGCATTATACAAACGTATTAGCTATGAATAAAGGAGGAAATAAAAAATGAAAATTGTTATAGGTGGACAAGTAGAGAAAAAAGCGATTGAAGCGTTAATTAAAGATGTGGATCCCGCTGTTGAGACTGTTGTGAAGTCAGATTTAGATGCAGCAATGGCCATGAAAACAGGTCAAGCCGATTATTATTTAGGTGCTTGCCATACTGGTGGTGGCGGTGCACTTGCAATGGCAATTGCGATGATAGGAAAAGATAAATGTGAAACGGTGTCTATGCCAGGGAAGAAGCCTGACGCTTCCAGAGTAGAAGAAGCTGTAAAAGAGGGGAAAATAGCTTTCGGTTTTACTGGTGATCATATGGAAGCAGCGGTTCCTATGATCCTTCAAGCTTTAAAAAATAAAGGATAATCACAAATAAAGGGGGACTATTAGATGGAAATGATATTTGTAATTTTGATTGGGGCAATTGCCGCTGTACTAGCCAACATGAACATAGCCGTTTTCAATGATGGGTTACGGCCAATTGTATCGGAGCATTTAGAGGGACGATTGAAGCGTAGAGAGCTAGGGCTAACGGCATTTGCCATGAGTTTTGGTTTAGTAGTAGGATTTGGAATACCTTTTACCATTACAGCAAGTATTATTTTGATTCATAGTATTTTACTTGGAACAGATATTATTGGCTTGATGACACCGAAGAATAAGTGGGGTACACCCGTTGCCGCAGTAATTGGTGGTTTATATGGTTGGGGACTATTGATGGGATTGGAAGGCTTTGTAAAGCTATTTGAATACTTACCTGTTAACTTCCTTGAACCGATGGGAGAGGTAGGAACACCAGTAGTTGTAACATTTATGGCTTTCCCAGCATTAGCAGTTGCGATGCAATTTAGTGTTAAGAAAGGGATTGTTACGTTTATTGTAGCGGCACTAGTTAGGCAGCTAGCGGTGTTTGTCAATGATAGTGGCTTCCTAAGTATCGGTGATAACGTGATCACGTTAAATCAAGAGGGTATGGCTCTTATCGCTGGTATGATTTTCTTATTTGCTTTTGCTATGAGGGAAAAGACGGAAGAAGGTTCATCTGTTGACTTAGCATCCATATTCAGTGAGAAAGTTAAATCAATTAAAAAGAATGTTGTCTTCTTTATGATTATTGGTGCACTAATTGCTGGTGCGACGAATCTATTACTAATGGCCGGAGACCCAATTTCTCTTAATCTATTAGCTGAAGGAAAGCAAACAGATGCTGGAATTGCTGCTGCAGCTAGAGCCATTGGTTTCATTCCTTTAGTTGCCAGTACAGCAATAGCTACTGGTGTCTACAGTCCTGTTGGATTCACCTTGATATTTGTAGTTGGTCTATTCGTACCAAATGTTTGGGTGGCAGTAATTGTTGGGGCTATTGTTATCTTTTTAGAAGTAATGTTATTAAGTTCGATTGCTAAGTTCTTAGACAAATACCCTGGTGTAAGGAACTCAGGGGAAAATATTCGTAGTGCAATGACAAAATTATTAGAAGTTGCCTTATTAATTGGAGGGGCAAATGCAGCAAATATCATTGCACCTGGTTTTGGATTCTTCTTTATCGCAGGCTTCTATTTATTGAATGAGGTTGCTGGAAGACCAATCGTCCGAATGGCGGTTGGGCCTGTTGGAGCAATCGCAGTTGGTGTTATTGCAAACATATTGGTACTACTAGGAATTATGTCAGTATCTTAAGTACAAACAGCATAGGAGTGATTAGCAAATGATACAGACTGTAAAGGGAAAAATTGAGAAAGAAGCATTTGGTGTTTGTGCGGCGCATGAGCACCTCTCCATTGACTTATCTAGAGTAAAAGGGGATCCAGATACAATTTTGGATGATGAACAAGGGATGATGGAAGAACTTGCTTATTTTTATCAAGCAGGTGGACGATCCTTGATAGAACTGACGAATGATGGAATGGGAAGAGATGTCAAAAGGCTAGTTCGTTTAAGTGAAGCATCTGGTGTACACATTGTTACATGTACTGGTTTTTATAAAGATCCATTCATACCTGAATTTGCCCAGGGGTGGGATCGTGAACAATTTGCTACTCATTTCATAAAAGAAAGTAAAGAAGGAATTGAGGATACAGGTGTTCTTCCTGGAATTATCGGGGAGGTAGGGACAAGTGTTAATGAGATAAAACCAGTGGAAAAAGAGCTCATTATTGGAGCTGGCATGGCTGGTCTAGAGACAGGCTTACCGATTTCCACCCATACATCTTTAGGGACGCTAGGTAGTAAGCAAGTGGACATGTTTTTTGCATTGGGATTACCGAAGGAACAAATAATCATTGGTCATCAGGATTTAAATCCTAATAAGGAAGAGGTTTTAGACGTACTTCAATCTGGTGTATATATTGGATTTGATACGATTGGTAAGAATAATTACAGACCGGATGAGGAGCGTTTGGACTTTCTATTAGATTTTATTGAGAGAGGTTTCCATAAACAAATTGTTTTGTCAGCAGACTTAACACGAAAATCCCATTGGCATAAATTTGGTGGTCCGGGATATGATCTTGTGTTAAACGATTTTATCCCTGCATTAAAAAAACGTGGTGTAACGGAGACGGTAATTACAGACCTGCTTGTAAAAAATCCAGCAAATGCATTTTCAGTAAAGGAGCGGTAATATGGCTTACAATCCGGAAAAATTAAAATATGCTTCATCTGTACTTCCAACGTTGACAGTTGAGGAGGCTCAACAGCTTCAATTTAAATTAACCCATAGTATGAGTAAATATTTTACAGGTGATCAATTCTTATCTATGGGTGACCTTGGTGTCGCTCCTCGTTATCAGAAACCAGAACAAACGGAAAGGGTAGAGCGTGTTATTGCCGATTTTTTTGAAGCTGAAAAGTCTGCTCTCGTTCGAGGTGCAGGTACAAGTGCGATTCGAATCATTCTGAGCACGCTCCTTGAAGCTGGTGATAGCATGTTCATTCATACTGCTCCTGTTTATACAACGACGAAGGATACGATTCGTATTCTAGGTATTCAGACAGAATCAATAAATTACAATGATTTGAATGCTGTAAAGGAAGCTGTGCAACAGAATCAATCCTGTAAGCTTTTTTATATTCAGCATGCAAGGCAACAGCCGACAGATATCTACCATCTAAAAGAGGTTATTCAAACGGTGAAGAATATTCGTCCAGACCTTCCAATCGTTGTTGACGATAATTATTGTGCGATGAAAGCTTATGGGATTGGTGTAGAATATGGTGCTGATTATTCTACGTTTTCCGGATTCAAGCTGCTTGGGCCAGAAGGTATTGGAGTAATTGTAGGGAAAAAAGACGGTATAGAGACACTACAGCAACGAAATTATTCTGGTGGTGGACAAGTACAGGGATATGAAGCGATGGAACTTTTACGTATGATGACATTTGCTCCAGTATCACTAGCAACGCAGAATGAACAGGTTGAAGAGGTTTGTAAACAATTAAATGAGGGTGTCATCGAAGGAATTGCAGCAGCCTATATGACAAATGCGCAATCAAAAAATGTCATTGTTGAGCTAGAGCAGCCAATTGCGCAAGAAGTTATTCAAAACAGTAATGGACTTGGTGCTGCTACTCATCCAGTAGGCGCAGAATCAAAATATGAAATTATTCCAATGATTTATCGTGTTTCAGGCAGTTTTATTGAAGCACAGCCACACTTAAAACAATATGGATTACGCATTAACCCGATGAAATCGGGAGCATCCACAGTTATTCATATCTTAAATAAAGCAATAAAAATGGTCAACTAGATTTTTATGAAGGAGGGGTGCTTCCATGTTTTTGCATACAACAATACAAAGAAATCCAGAGCTGATATATGCCGGGCTTTCGTTACATCAAAACGGAGAGATTCCTCCAAATACGTATATTATCGATGTAGATGCTCTAAAAGCAAATGCCAGCATGTTAGCAGATACTGCTAAAAAGCATGGAATGGAATTATATTTTATGAGTAAGCAGCTAGGCCGATTTCCGGAGGTTGTAAATTATATCGTAGAAAGTGGAATAAAAAAAGCAGTAGCTGTTGACTTTGATGAAGGTAAAGTACTCGCAGATCACGGTATCGCGATAGGTAATATTGGACATTTGGTTCAACCTGGAAAGCATCAGTGGAAGGAGATACTTAGCTGGAGCCCAGAGGTTGTTACGATATTTTCATATGAGCGTGCAAAACAATTATCAGATGCAGCAGTAGATATTGGTACAAAGCAGGATATTTTATTGAAAGTCGTTGGCCCTGAAGACAGTATTTATGAATCGCAGGAGGGTGGGATTCCACTAGGTGAGCTACATCGAGAACTTGATCGAATACTAACCTTACCTGGTGTTCGGATAATAGGTGTAACTACTTTTCCTAATTTACAATTAGCGGATAATAAGCAGGAAATGGTTGCAACTGCTAATCTCACAACGTTATTAAAAGGAAAGCAATTACTAGAAGAGAAAGGAATTACAGTAAAACAGGTCAATGGTCCGAGTGGGACGAGTGTTGACACGATTCCGTATCTAGCTACTCACGGAGTAACTCATGGTGAGCCAGGACATGGATTAACAGGGACAACACCAATACATGCGTTTAAGAGGTTGCCAGAAATTCCTGCAATGATCTATGTTTCTGAAGTATCACACGAAACGAAAGATCATTATCAGGTTATTGCTGGTGGTTTTTATGGGAGATCGAATATGGAAGGCTGTTTAGTAGGAAGTCACAAAGAATCCATTCTTCAACAGTATGTGGCGGCAAGGCAAAGTAGCCCAGAAGCTATTGACTATTACGGTTCCATTGCAAAACCAGATTGTTTTAAAGTAAAGATTGGCGATACAGCTATTTTTTCCTTCCGTACACAAATATTTGTAACCAGAGCTCATGTAGCACTTGTTGAAGGGATACAGTCTGGAACACCCAAGCTTGTACATCTAGAAAGGAAGTGGTGATCATGGCGAAAATGACATTACTTGTCATTGACAGCTTTGGAATTGGCGCAATGGATGATTGTGTTGATTATCAACCATCCGATTGCACGGCTAACACGTATAAGCATATTCGTGATGTGAAAAAAGATGATTTACAAATTCCCTTTATGTATCAATCTGGTCTTGGGGCTTTGGTTGACAATCAAGTTCCACCACCAAATGCCTATGGTCGTTCCAAATTAGCTCACCATGGCGCAGATACGTATTTGGGACATCAAGAAATAGCTGGAAGTTGCCCCAAAAAATCGCATAAGCGTCTAATGAAGGACATTCATTTAACAATGAAAGTTGTACTAGAGAACGCTGGATATCGTGTGACGTATCCAATTGCAGATTGTCCCATATTATTAGTGAACGATGCAGCAGTTGTTGCTGATAATTTAGAATCAGCATATGGAAATATTATTAATGTAACAGCTGATTTCAAGAAGATGCCTTTTTCAGAAGTTAAAAAGCTTGGTCGTGTCGTCCGTGAGAACGTAGATACTACTCGAGTGATTGCTTTTGGTGGACCATATACGTCGATCGAGCATATTTTGTCCTGTGTAGAAGAAAAGCATAAAGGACAATGGGGAGTGAATACGCCGAAAGCCAAAGTTTATGGAGAGGGCTATAATGTGTATCACATGGGCTATGGTGTTGAAATTGACCAGCAATTCCCGATGATTGCTGCGCACCATGGTTTGAAGGTTCATCGCTTAGGAAAAACTGCAGATGTATTGCATGGTGAGGGACCATCTGATCCGATTGTTAACACTACCGATCTCCTCCATACTGTGAGTCATGTTTATGAACAGGAAGAAGCAGACGCAGCTTTTCTCATAAATGTACAGGAAACAGACTTGGCAGGACATGCTGAGGATGTTAATTGGTATTGTCAGCTATTAAATGAAACTGATAAGTGGTTATCTGATTCGTTTCTCCCTCTAATGGCAGACGATGATTTGCTAATTGTTATGGCTGACCATGGAAATGATCCAACAATTGGCCATGCTAATCATACAAGGGAATATGTGCCGATTTTGATTCTTGGTAAGAAGGTAAAACAGGCGAATATTGGCCTCCGGGATACAATGGCTGATGTTGGTGCTACATTCTGCGATTTCTTTCAGCTACCATCAACGGCAGAAGGAAAAAGCTTCTTATCTGAAATAATAGACCGATAGATTTCATATAAAGAGGCTGGACAAAACACAACTTCTTACTCAAAATACGAATAATCATATTATCAATAGGAGTAGCATTGCCGTACCGTGAAACTATACGCTCTTTCCGCGGGAACGGCCTCAGCTAACTGGGTAAAGAAAAACACGTTACCACGTGGATCTTCGGACTCGTGCTGTTCCCGCTGGAGTCTCGCTTGTTTTAGATGTTCAACGAATGATTTTAATCAAAAAACGAACGATAATTAATTTAAACTAATTATTGTTCGTTTTTTACTGTTTTTCCGTTCTTTTGTCTCAGCCTCTTTGCTTTCTCCCACATATAACTAGCAGTAACCCCCACGGATTGAAGTTTCATTTTATGTGCAATGACTAATTGCATACTTTGTTTTTAAGCTATAAGCAATATCGTATCTTGAATTTAGAAAACATGTTAATATTGCATTAATCCTATCGGGAAAGGAGTTTTTACTTTATGGCTAAGCAAACGTATTTAGGGAAATCTGATATTTCGGTCTACCCAATTGGGCTAGGGACAAATGCTGTTGGTGGACATAATATTTATCCGAATTTGTTAGATGAACGTGAGGGCCAGGATGTTGTGCGTAAGGCGCTGAATAATGGGATTAATATGCTAGATACAGCCTTTATCTATGGACCAGAGCGTTCTGAAGAGCTAATTGGTGAAGTAATGAAGGAATATAAGCGAGAAGATATTATCATCGCAACCAAAGGTGCACATAAATTTATCGGTGATGATATTGTGATGGATAATTCACCAGCATTTTTAAAACGATCAGTAGAGGATAGTTTGCGTCGTCTGCAAACAGACTATATTGATTTATTTTACATTCATTTTCCAGATGAAGATACGCCAAAAGATGAAGCTGTAGGTGCATTAAAAGAGTTAAAAGATGAAGGGAAAATTCGATCCATTGGTGTTTCTAATTTTTCTCCGGAACAATTAAAGGAAGCGAATAAAGATGGATACGTTGACGTACTGCAAGCAGAATATAATCTATTAAAACGTGATGCGGAAACGAAATATTTTCCTTATACCGAAAAAGAAAATATTACGTTCATTCCTTATTTTCCATTAGAATCAGGTTTATTAGCTGGGAAATATAATATAAATAGTACTTTCACTGATTTGCGAGCACAGAACCCTAATTTTCAAGGTGAGAAATTCGAAGAAAATCTTGCGAAAGTAAAACAGGTTAACATGATAGCTGAAGCATATGGCGAAGAGGTAGTGCATATTGTACTGGCCTGGTATTTGACACAGCCTTCGGTTAATGTTCTTATTCCTGGAGCTAAGCGTCCTGATCAAGTACTTAGCAATAAAAGAGCTGCTGAGATTTCTCTTTCGCAAGCAGATGTACAAAAAATTAGTGATATATTTGCATAGCTGTTAGTTTCCGAGCACTTTTTGCTGTAAGCAAATGGTGCTCTTTTTAAAAAGGGGAGTTTGTTTTAAGCGTAATGACCACCAATTTTTTGGCTTCTTTCTAGGGTAATTCCAGCGTCTGTGTAACTGATGGCACGGAGAATAGAAGTAGAACCATATTTGGCACGGATAGCGTCCATCGTATAACCAATATCATTTTTCTTTGCCCTGTCTTCAAACAAATTGAGCTGTGTTTCTTGTTTTTTATATAAATTATCTAATGTAACATAGGCACGACGAACGCTGCTTACTCCATCATAAAACTGTAAAAACAAATCCATACAAACATGGTAAACATCCATCGTCACATTTGTCGGGATTTGGATAGAGCGAGAACGGGAAAAACCACCTCCTGTAGCTTTAGAATAGCCGATTGCTAGATGAATCGTTTTACCAGCCATGTTAGCAGTGCGAGCTCTACGACATACTTCTTCACAAAGGTCAAGTAGACAAACTTCTGTTTCTTGCATAGAGTAATCACGTAGTAAGGAAATACCATGACCAAATCCCTTTTGTTCCGTTTTAACAAAATCACCGAGGACTGGGCTTAAATCGATTCCCCAAGCATGCCAATAAAGCTGTTCTCCCATCACCCCAAAACGTTTTTTTAAGTGATTTAAATCATAGCGTGCAAGCTGTCCCAGTGTGACAATCCCCATCTTGTTTAAATTATTCTTCATTCTACTGCCAATTCCCCATATTGCTTCTATCGGAAATGACCATAACTTTGCTTCGACATCCTCATATTTGCATTCCGCAATTCCTTGCTTTTTGGCATGAAGATCCATAACAACTTTTGCAAGGAATTTATTATCACCGATACCAATAGAGCTCGTAATTCCAAAGCATTCAAGGATGTCGTGCTTCATCCGTTTTGCCACTTCCCAACGACTGCCAAACAATTTTGTTAATCCATTAACGGTAACCCAGACTTCATCAACAGAGTATGGATGAATAGCTTCCTTAGGCACATACTGATTAATTAATTTGGTTATTTCAGCAGACACATATAAGTAATCAGCCATATGTGCACGGACAATATATAAATCTGGATCATCCGGTAGCTCAAAAAAGCGGCTGACATTGCTAATTCCATATTTTTTCTTTAAAGCTGGCGATGCTGCCAGTACAATACTTCCTGATCGGTTCGGATCCCCTACAACTGCAAGCAGGACCTTCATTGGATCTTTTCCTAATTTAATTGCTTCGACACTTGCATAAAAGGAGCGCATATCAATGCAAAGTACATCGTTGCGTGGATAAGAAGCATAGTTCATATTAATCCACCTCCGAAAAAAGAACGTTTGTTCTTATTGTATGCTGATAGCCCTATTTTATTCAATGGAAATATATGCACATATAGGTACTTATTATCAAACGAATCGTATGCTTGCCGGATAATTGTGATTATTCCCTAAAAATATATGTTATATTGGAAGAATAAGAGGAGGTGATACTATGAAGAACAAACCAATTTATGTAGAAATACCCATTCAATCGGATACAGAAACAATATGGAAATTCACACAAACACCGGACTTACATGAAAAGTGGGATTTACGTTTTTCATCTATCTCGTATTTACCAAAGGATGAAGTGAAGCAGCAACAAAAATTCTCGTATAAATCGAGAATTGGCTTTGGTTTACAAATAAAAGGCTGGGGGAGAAGTTCCGGAAGCTCCAATACAAAGGATGGATCTAAGGTATCCTCCCTGCAGTTTGGTTCAGATCAGACAGTATCCATTATTAAGGAAGGTGGAGGGTATTGGAAATACATACCGCAACAAGATTCTACACTGTTTCTTACAAAATATAACTATAAAACAAGGTTTGGGTACTTAGGTAAACTGTTTGATTTTTTCATTTTTCGTCCATTGATGGGATGGGCCACAGCAATCAGTTTTGCTGTGTTAAAAAGGTGGATAGAAGAAGGAGAGATGCCAACAACACAGTATTTACGTTTCTTTAGTAGTTGGTTATTCGCCTTGTTATTTAGCTTTATTTGGCTCTATCATGGATTAGCTGCTAAGTTGATACACCAACATCCTGTTGAATTATCAATGGTACAAACGGCACTTTCAATCAATGTAAAACAAGCATCTGTGCTAATTATGATCACTGGAGCGATAGAAGTTATGTTTGGGTTGATGTGGCTATTCTACGAAAATAGAAGATGGTTATACATAATACAAATTGCAATTTTTCCGTTATTAGGAATCATAGCCATTTTAACAACTCCAGATCAGCTCTTTCATCCATTTAATCCCGTAACGTTTAATTTGGCTTTGCTAGTGGTTTCTATCGTAGGGTTACACACTACTAAGAATATTCCTACAGCAAGAAGCTGTAAGCGTAAGTAAGAAGGAGTTGCAAATGTCTATTTATAAAAAGGTATTAGAAAACCAATTTTATGATCTTCACCCTATGTTACAAAGACGATATGAATTTAAAAGAAATAGTATCTTTAAAGCAACGGGAGTGATGAAATGTGTAAGAGGGGGACCAATGTGGTTATTTCCTACTTTTGGCTAGGTAAAAAGTATAAATTATTCTTTCCTGAATCTGGAAAGAATATTCCATTTGAAATTGTAAATTCGCAAATAATAGCAAGCGATGGAACTGAACAGGTTCACTGGGAAAGAGTATTTTATTTTAATCATAAAAAGCGCTTTTTTAATGCACGTATGTATCTAAATTCCGAACAAAACCTTATCCAAGATTATCTAGGTGAACCTGCTAAGTTTTATTCCGATTTAGCACTGTCAATAACGAAAGAAGGAGGATTGCGAATTGATTCTAAAAAACAGAGACTCGTATTACCATTTATAGAAATTCCATTACCCAAAATATTTCAGGGATTGGCTACTGTAACGGAAACATATATGGAAACGAAAGCGGTGTACTATATACAGGTTCAGGTTAAAAATCCTATAATTGGAACGGTTTTCTCATATGAAGGGGAGTTTAAAAGCAATGACATTTTTTAAAGTAGCCTGTATGAATAGTGTCTTATTCATTCTGATTACCTTGTATGGAGAAGATTCTTGGTACTTATTAATATTATCTGCAGCACAATTAATTTTTGTGCCATACATGCTGCACATCATTTTAAAAGAACAAAGAGGCTGGATCCCCACTTTTTATCCATATTTTGGAATTGTCGCATCTATAGCCATTTTTGTACTGCAAATAACACAAGATTCTCCAATTGATACAATACTGGCAACCATCTATTTCATGTTTACAATCATGTTGGCAATCCTTGGGGTCAACCGTTTTCTACATAGAGGTTTTGTACATGTCGAGGAGTTTTTAATTGATATTGGACTTATTTATATGGTTATAGGTGGAGCTTGGTTTGTGGCGCATGAAGCACAGATTGATACAGGCTTTTCACCTATTATTACATGGTTAACAGCAAATCATTTTCACTATTCTGCATTTCTATTACCTGTTTCTGTCGGGCTTTTAGGAAGAGTCCATCAATCGAAATGGTATCCATTAGTCGCAACCATTATTATCATTTCACCTATGGTTGTCGCGTTAGGAATTACGTTCTCGGTTATTTTGGAATTCGTGTCTGTCATACTTTATATCATTGGAATATATGGTTTAATTGGCTTATCATTTCAAACTTCGTTCCAAAACACGTTCCAAAAATGGTTTGTCCGTATTTCATACAGTGCATTAGGAATTTCAATACTTTTCTCACTTATATATGCACTTGGGAATCTTTCAGAGCGATTCTTTATTTCCATTGACTTCATGATACTGTTTCATGGCTTGATAAATATCATACTGTTTGCAGGAATAGGTACAATAGGCTGGTTAGTTGCTCCACCATTAAGTAAGCAAAGGGAGATAGTCTTTCCAATTAGTAAGATCAGAGGATCAGTCGTAGTAGACGAATCAATTCTAAATGGAAAGACGGATGAACAAAGTTATAACGGGCTTATAGACTCTATGAAACAATTTGCATATGATATCGATACAGAGACGTTATCCAAAACGATTATCGATTTCTATGAAAATACAAAAAGTTATCGATTATTTGCCGAAGTATATTGGCATCACTGGTTTCTACCCCTGGCAATTATCTATCGACAAATAAGCCGCTTTATAAAGCAATTGAATTTACCTTTATCCAGTAGATGTAACGAAATGACAGGAGATATACACGGGATCGCCGATCATATAGATGGCCGAAGCAATACAAGAGCATGGGTCAGAAAAATCAGTCAAGAGACTGTTTTTGTAGCGTTATATTCCCATCACCAAAGTGGGGAGCGTACTTATATGAATATTGCTTTACCATTGCCTCGTACATCCATGATTGGAATTTTGGAATTAAATCAACAAGGAGAGCATTTGCAGTTAACCAGCAAAAAAGTACGTACAACTAAAGCGGATTCGGGTATTTATTTAGTGATTAGAAATCGGTTATTTAGGTTGCCGATTGAAGAAACCTTTGATGTAGAAGAAGTAGAGGAAGGTTTACTTAAAGCCAGACATCGAATGTGGCTGTTCTCTATACCATTTTTACATATTAATTATCGTATTGAACATAAGCATCTACCACAACTTGAGAGAAAGGTGGAGTAATGTTTGCAACCGTTATTTACTATGCTGTAGTTTGCTATAAAGGAAATGAGTGGATAGGTTGTATATATAGAAGCGCGAAATCTTAAAAAAACAGGAATGAAAGACAGTCTTGTGGAAATAATGAATAAGGCCATAAACTTAAGCTATTTTGAGGTGTGTTCTTATGTTTGTACATCCTAAGGGTATAGGGTGGCTGGTTATTTTAGGATTGATCGTTACTGTATGTATAGCTTCTTCTGTGTCTTGCACTGCAACAGCGGCTAATGGAAAAGGAGAGAGCTATAGTATGAAGCAAGAGCTAGATTCATATATCCATAAAGAACCAAAATTAAAGGGCGGATTAATTGGGGTAAGTATTCGACAAGCGGATACAGGCAAAATAATTTATGAGCATATGGGAAATACTCGGTTTCGACCTGCCTCTAATATGAAGTTGTTAACTGCAGCGACGAGTTTATCCGTTTTGGGAAAGGATTATCAATTTTCTACAGAATTACGTACTAATGGGACGATAAAGCAGGGGAGGTTGAATGGAAATCTGTATTTAGTTGGAAAAGGGGACCCTACCTTGTTGCCAGAAACCTTTGACATGTTCGCAGCAAAGTTAAAAGCAATGGATATTGATCATATTTCTGGAGATATAATCGGTGACGATACATGGTATGATGCAGTTCGCCTCTCGCCAGATATGATTTGGAGTGATGAGCATTATTATTATGGTGCACAAGTATCTGCATTAACAATTTCTCCAGACAAGGATTATGACGCGGGAACTGTCCGTTTAGAAATACAATCAGGTGGAATTGGTGAAAAGCCACAAGTATCCATGTCACCAAAAAACAATTATATAGAAATAAAAAATGAAGCAATAACGGTAAAAGCTGAGCAAGAAGAAGACCTCATCATAGAACGTGAGCACGGGACAAATATCGTATCAGTGTCAGGAATAATCCCTAAAGCCAAAGAGCCGATCAAAGAGTGGATAGCTGTCTGGGAACCCACTGGCTATGCACTGGACTTACTTAAGCAGGCTTTAGTCAAGCAGAATATAACATGGCATGGAGTAGTGAAAAGTGGTGAGGCACCTATAAAATCGAAATTGCTTTTCACGCATTCATCTATGACGTTAGCAGAGCTGCTTATTCCATTTATGAAACATAGTAACAACAGTCTTGGAGAGATTTTAGTAAAGGAAATGGGAAAAAAAGTATACGGAGAAGGAAGCTGGGAGCAAGGAATCGAGGCGCTAAAGAGACAATTAAAGCGGTTTGGTTTGAATCAAGAAAAACTACTTATTCGTGATGGTTCAGGAATATCACATGTAACATTAATACCACCAACCGCAATTACCCAATTATTATACGCTGTTCAAAAAGAAGCGTGGTTTCCAAGCTTTATAAAGTCACTTCCAGTAGCTGGGGATTCTGATCGGCAAATAGGAGGGACGTTACGTTATCGAATGCCTGATTTAGTTGTGCAAGCTAAAACAGGGACAATTTACGGTGTTAGTACATTATCGGGCTATGCTGAAAAAAGCAATAAAGAAAAGCTAATATTCTCCATTATGATTAACAATCTAATTGATGAAGAGGAAGGAAAGGTAATAGAGGATCAACTATTGGAAATTATAGTGGATACAGATTAAAACAACTAAATAAATGAAATAAAAGCTGTTGTAGTAAAGCAATAGCTTTTTTATAGTCTAGGAAATGCCCATGTGGATAAATAGGGGGTTGTTGAGCCGTGTCCAACTCCAACGCCCAGAAATGAGGCGACTTCACGAATTTCCCTACACGATAAGTCACCATCGGCTCGCAAGCACACCATGATTCCTTTATCTCCGTTGACTTGCTCCAGTAGCTACGTTTCTAATCGGGCACTTGCGCTTTTGTTCTTAGTTAAGAAAGTATAAAATCAGTGCAATGACTGCGTTAAGCCAAGTGGTTATTTTGAAATGTTTGATGTATATTGGCAATGCTCCGACTAATTACTTCGCTTTCCGCGGACACGGTCTCAACTAACTTTGCAAAGAAGAACACGTTGCAAAGTGGATTTTCGGCTCGCGCTAATCCCGCAGGAGTCTACGTAATTAGTCTCCGCTATGAGAAGGTGCAACAATTCTTGTCATAAGTAATAGGT
>NZ_JAWDHA010000041.1:0-36397 GCF_034190895.1 Virgibacillus sp. M23
AAATTATAACAAAAAAGATTCCAGCTATCATTTTTTGATAACTGGAATCTTTTTTAACTTCATAAGGGCTAGTTATGTCCCAGCCCCTAGAGGAAGCGTAAATCTGAGCATTTAGTGATAAGGACTGAGCGAATTTTGCTCAGTTTTTCTTAACAAACAATGTCACGATAACAAGACTTTCTCCACTCGAGATTTTAAGTAATACTTCCAGCTATTCCGAGTTTGCACCATATAGGGGAAATTCGATAATGATAAAGGTCATATTGTCTCAAGTTCGTATTTTTTGTTCATTCACATTCTTAGAAGTATTTGCTATTATTTAGGATATATCCTGAAAGGAGTTGTTGCATATGTGGAAAGACTTTAAAGAATTTGCTTTTAAAGGAAATGTTATCGATTTGGCAGTTGCTGTTGTTATTGGAGCCGCTTTTAGTGCGATCGTTTCCTCACTTGTAGATAATATTATTACGCCATTAATAGGGGTTTTAATGAATGGGGTGGATTTGACCAACTGGAAGTATACTGTAGGAGATGCAGAGATACTATATGGAACATTTATACAATCGATAATCGATTTCTTCATCGTTTCACTATCTATTTTCTTTATTATTCGATTACTTATGAAATTTAAGCGTAAAAAAGAAGAAAAGGTGGTTGAAGAAGCACCTAAAGTAGATCCGCAAGAAGAATTATTGAAGGAAATAAGGGATTTATTGAAGGAACAGAATAAGGGGAAGTAGTGAAGTTAATGCATAAGCCTATAAGCAGAAGTAAACATTCCTTAGACCGTTTGAAATTTGGAGATTGGACGCAGAAATGCGCCTTCAAAGCCATAGAAAATATAAATATAATGGAGGATTTACAACAGTATACGCCATTTCTTTGTGGCACTTTTCCATTAGGGATACATACTGAAGCATCGGATTTAGATATAATCGTAGAAGCGCAAGACTTATCTGCATTTGCGGAAAAAATAAGATCATTATACGGTGGGTTTGACGCATTTTCTATAAAAAGGAAGAAAATTAGAAACCACGCTGTTGTGAAGGCGAATTTTTTATATCAAGATTTTGAATTTGAATTGTTCGGTCAAGCGCAGCCTGTTCATCAGCAATATGCATATCTACACCTGATTATCGAGGATTATTTGTTACAGTCCTTCCCTAGCTTAAAGCCATTAGTTAAAGTATTGAAAGAGAACGGTTTTAATACGGAGGAAGCATTTTGTGAGTTACTAGGTTTAGACGGAAATCCATTTGAGCAATTAATTCATTATGGAAAAAGGATACGGATAATTTAATGAAGCAAGGGAACCTTTCTCTCGTTTTCTCGTATTTACAAGTAAAATATACTGGAAGGAGAAGACTATGAATCCAAAAGCATGGATGCATCTTGAAGGGGCTGCTGTTTTAATGATTAGTATCTTTTTCTATGCAATGTACGATTTCAGTTGGTTTGTTTTTGCCATTTTTTTATTGGTACCTGATATTTCGATGGTTGGATATATGAAAAATACGAAATCGGGTGCTACGCTGTATAATATTTTTCATTCTTATATATTACCAGTGCTCTTAGTCGTTATTGGTTTTCTCTTTTTGTATTCATTCCTTATCATGATAGCTCTTATTTGGATCGCACATATTGGAATGGATCGAATGATCGGTTACGGTCTTAAATATCCAACAGCATTTAAAGACACTCATTTGCAGCGAGTTTGACACGCCATCATTGCAGGAACTTGTTCTTTTTGCTAAAGGGCTTTTTCGAATGGTATTTACTGACATATGTATAGAGGTCGTTAGTTTATAATTAGACAGAGGAACGAATAATTTTGTGTGATTATAGGTGATTGTCTTATACAAACTCTGGTTACTTGCCATAGGTTATTAGTGAACCTATTACAGGAAAGGGGAGTTCTCATGAGGCATCATCATCACGGGTGTGGTTGCCCGCCGAAACAAGTTGTTCATCCAACGAAGTATAACTGTGTAAAACAATGTAGTGAAAATGTAGTAGAACACATTCATCCGTCCCATACAACCGTAAAGAATCATCATACAACCATTAATAAACATGTATTTCCACATTCAACATCTGTACAAAATACACAAGGCAGTGTAGATGTTTATGGTGGTTCATTTAATGTTCCTGCTCCAGGAGACCAAGTAGCAGGAGCGATGGATCCAGGGTACGGCAATGGATATGGAAATGGAAATCAAGTAGCAGGTGCAATGGCACCAGGTATGGGCATGGGGCATGGTTGCCACAAGCCAAAACAGTGGCAAAAACCACATAAATGGTGTTAACTTAGATAAAAGGCTGGCATAATAAGTGTCAGCTTTTTATTATAGTCTAGGAAAATATAAAATTAGCCCATGTGGATAAATATGGGCGCTGGAGCTGCGTCTAGCTCCAGCGCCCAGAAACGAGTCGACTTCACGAATTGACCTAATCTAAGTCATCATCGACTCGCAAGCACCCCGTGATTCCTTTATCTCCGTTGATTGGCTCTAGTTGCTACGTTTCTAATCGGATGCTTGCGTTTTTGTTCTAATAGCAAGGAGGCATATAGATGAAAATTTTAGCAGTCACAGGATATAAACCAATGGAAATAAACATATTTAAAGAAGATGATCCGCGAATCACATATATAAAGGCTGCTATTGTAAAGCGAATTGTCCCACTCATAGAAGAGGGACTAGAATGGATACTCCTATCAGGGCAAATGGGAGTGGAAATATGGACAGCAGAAATCGTGTTAGATTTACAAGAGGATTATGATATAAAACTAGGTATCTTTCCGCCTTTTGAAAATCAAGAAACACGCTGGCCAGAGTCACTTCAAGAAAAATATCAAGCATTAGTGGCTACAGCTGATTTTTACAAGCCTATTTACCAAGGAGATTATAAAGGTTCGTTTCAATTTAAAGCGAAAAATATGTGGTTAGCTGACAAAAGTGATGCCTGTCTTATTTTAATGGATGAGGAATATCCAGGAAGCACTCGTTTCTTTTATGAAGCAGCAAAGCAAGCAATAGATGAAAATTCAATTTTTACCATAACACCTGCTGACTTAGATGATGTAGTTGAAGAAATGCGGATGTCTGATCCTGATTATTGGCAGAATTAAGCAAAGTCGCTGAAGTTCACAACTAAGTCGTCGAAGTTACAAATACACTTCAAGCAACCCGTAAGGGTGGTAAGTGGTGGGAGTAGTTCACTCCTCTTGAATCGTTTTTTAGTAATGAAAGAAGTTAAGAACATAAAGGAGCCTGTCATTTTTAATGATAGCGGACAAGTAATTCGAGTTACCGATGACATGGAACAGGTTCTTAGAAATCCAATCGATCAGATCAACCTGCAGCATCTTTGTCTACTTCGCTGGCTCCGGCAATTTAACCTCCCATCAATTCCTTTAGAGAAGCTTGTTGTTTATAGCAACGCTAATACAATTTTAAAGAATTTAACCAATAAATCAGCAATTACAAAAATAGTTATCCATAAGGAGAGATTAATAGAGAGAATCGATAAACTTCAAGCACGCTATTCTAAAAAGTGCTTTACAGAGACCGATTTGCTGTATCTATCCTTCCAGTTTATACTCCCGAAGAGATCGATGCTATGCAGATGTATGGAGTACATGCTGATGAATGAAAGGTGTCCTATGCCCAAGCTGTGAACGGAATAAAATGACTTTCTATTATGGCAAGTGGTATTGCTCTAATTGTCATTCGCAGTCAAATGAGGCCCATAAACAAGCACTTGCCGATTATGCTTTATTAATTAATCCATATATTAACAATCGACAAGCGAGAGAATTTCTCCAACTACCGACTTCCCATGTTACAAAACGAATATTACAAAAAGCAAATCTTGACTCAATTGGAGCAACAAGTGGAAGGAGGTATAGATTAGAATATTCGAATCTGTTGCAGGTTCGCTGAAGTTCACAAATATAAAAGCCAAGCATGAAAATAGTTAATCATTTACTTATACAAAGCATAGAATGATATAAATGGAGAAAGGAGAGTGCAGATGCAATACTCTTACAACCCTTATGTCAGACAGCAGCCCACTCCTGAAGCTACAGAGTCAAGGCGAAGACTAACGGTGTATGGAAATGGAAAGGTCTCGGTTGAACCAAATGTCGTTTCAATTCAATTGGCTGTTGTGACGGAAAATCAATCGCTGAGCCAAGCACAACAGGAAAATGCGCAAACGATGAATCAAGTGATTCAATCTTTATTAAACCTAGGAATTTCACAAGAAGATATTCAAACTGCTTCGTATACAATTTCCCCGAAGTATGATTATGAAGATGGAAAACAAATTGACCGAGGCTATCAGGTTAGCAATGCGATACGAGTCATCATAAAGGATTTAAATCAGATTGGAATTGTAATTGATACCGCTGTGCAGCAGGGAGTTAATCGGGTATCCAATATTGTATTTACTACAGATCATCCTCAGGCATTTTATGAGGAGGCGCTTCGTTTTGCCCTTGAGGACGGTGGAAGAAAAGCACGAACCATTGCCGACTCGTTGCAGCTTAATCTAGATCAAATCCCTGTTAAAATTATTGAACAGACAGAATCACCACCAGTTGCTTATAAAACGTTTGCTACAACAGCGGAGAGCTTCGCTACACCGATAGAACCAGGTCAAATAGAGATAGAAGCTGCAGTTGAACTTATTTATCAATATTAAGACTACGCTTTTTCCAGTCTATCTAGGTACATATACTGTGACAACTTTATGAATATTTCAGATAAGGCAGGTACTTTGGTGAATTTGTCGAATACAAATGCATAAGCTATTTATTGGAACATCATCGTAAAAAAGCGATTGGTGGTGAACGTATGGATCAAGATCATGATGAAAAAAATGAACTAAAAGAGAAGCCGAAGTATGCTGATCCTATTGGTGAAATGATTAGGAAGGCGGAAAAGGATGGTCAGTTTGATCATTTACCGGGCAAAGGAAAACCTTTAAAGCTGGGAAAGGATTACATGAATCCAAGTGAAAAACAGTTATACAAAACCATGAAGGATAATCATGTACTTCCGAAGTGGGTTGAATTAGCAAATGAGATTGACACGCTAAAGGAAGAAATTAGCGCTTTAGAAGGTGAAGAAAGAAAAAGAAAAATTAAAACGGTAAACAAAAAAATTAAAGCATACAATTTTGCTTGCCCACCATCCTTGCAACGAAACAAAGTTATAGAATAAGCAATACTGATAAAAGATGGAGGATAGTATATAATCCTGCATCTTTTTTTGTAGTATTATCGAATTCATAATATAATGAATTTAATTATATTAGATGATATGCTTATCTCACTAAATTTACAGATTTAGTTATATGTTGTTTGAAAATGGCTGACTTGAAAAACAGATGAGAATAGAAGTATAAACAGGACAATATAGACGCATTGACAGAAAAAATAGCAAGCATTTTCATTAATGCTTTTTATATAATAGAAAGGAGCGTAATGATGAATTATGTAATCCGCCAACTAGAAGAACGAGATATTGCTTCTGTCCAAGCTGTTGCTAAAGAAAGCTGGCATGCCACGTATGATGGTATTATTCCGTTACCTATTCAGGATAACTTTTTAAATTCTGCCTACAGTGATGAGATGATGAGGCGTCGAATGGATTTTTCAAATCTTTTTGTTGTTGATTTTGATAAAATGATCGTAGGGTTTGCAAATTTTTCGCCTGTATTTGATTCAGGGAAAGTAGAACTTGGAGCTATATATTTGTTGCCAGCATACCAAGGCATTGGACTCGGAACTGCTCTATTAACTCATGGAATTGACTATTTACGAGGGGCAAGAGAAATATATATTAATGTCGAAAAGGATAATGACATTGGAAAGCGATTTTATCAATCCAAAGGGTTCGAGGTTATCGAGGAATTCACGGAGAATTTTGACGGACACGAGCTACAAACCATTCGAATGATGTTGAAGCTGGGTAAATAGCTAACAATCTAGTAAATTAGGAATAGATACAGTATTTAACAGGCAATAAGGAAAGTTTGATAGGTAGATATATGCGAAAAATAGTAGTTGGACTATGGTACATATATGCTTGTTAATAAGTTTATTGGATATAATGGGAAGCTATACCATGCAATCCTGTGGCTGAGAGCACTATGTTTTCTGGAAGTATTTAAGTTTAGCTAATTGGAAAAAATGGGAGCGTACCTTATGCAAAAAAATATTGTGATCTGGGATGTCATTTGCTATCTAGTATTTCCATTATTTATTTGGAATTTTATGAGAGATACAATCGGAGATTACACAGCGATGCTAATATCGACGATTCCAGGAATTATTTATTCGTTTATTCGCTTTTTTAGAGTTAAACAGGTTAATATATTTGGTGCCTTTATGATTCTGACACTTATAGCAAGTACTTTAGTAAATGTGCTGGCAGGATCGGCATTGCAGATGCTTTGGAATAATGTCTACTATGCCTTTGCGATGGCAGTTTTTTTCCTATTTACTATATTAATAAAAAGGCCACTCTTTCTATTGTTTACATTAGATTTTGTGGAATTGCAGGGATACAGTAGGCAAAAAATGAAGGCGATTTTTAATGAGCGGAAATATTTTCTCGTGTTCAATCTGATTACACTGGGTTTTGCAGCAAGAGAAATTATCTTGGCTTTTATAAAAATTAAGCTTATTTCGGTTTATGGTGTAGATGCCTTTGATAAAGGTCTGATTATACGGAATGTTCTTAGCTGGGGAATTACAGCCATATGCGTTATTGGCTTTATTTATATTTCAAAGATGCTTCAAGCAAATGAGACAAGTAGATTATCGAAAAATAGGGAACGTGAAGTGTTTTAACGTATGAAAGCTAATTCCAAGTAATACATAAAAAGGTGATACGATGAAAATAAGAAAGGCAATTATGGCGGATGCAGCTAAAATAGCCTACGTACATGTGGAAAGCTGGAAATCCACTTATAAAGGAATTATTCCGGATGCTTATATACAAAAGCAGACTTATGAGAGGCGATCTAATCTTTGGAACGATAATCTTAGAAATCAGACCGTGTTTATAGCGGAAGATCATGCTGGAAATATTGTAGGTTTTGCAGTTGGTGGTCAAGAACGAACGAATGACTACCCTGGTTATCAAGGGGAGCTGTATGCGATTTATTTATTAAAGAACTATCAAGGAATAGGTATCGGTAGACGTTTATTTCGTTCTGTCACACAACAATTGAGGAGAGATGGCTTCCGGTCTATGCTTGTATTAGTGTTAGCTGATAATAATGCACGCTATTTTTATGAAACAATGGGCGCCAAGCGAATAGATGCAAAAGAGATTATGATCGCTGAGAAGAAACTTACAGAATATGTATATGGATGGCATCAATTATAACAACAAAACAAGGAGTGCATAAATAAATGGAATTTCATGATTTTTTTGCAGCACAAATAAGAATAGCTAGACCAACGGATAAATTTGATGAAGTTATCGAGTTTTATGAAAAAGGTATAGGATTAAAGCGAATTACCGAATTTACTGGTCATCGTGGGTATACAGGTGTCATATTAGGTCTTCCAGAGATTACGTACCAACTTGAATTCACAAAACATGTGGATGGTAGTCCTTGTCCTGCACCCACCAAAGATAATTTACTAGTCTTTTATATTCCCGTCCAAAAGGAAATTATTTCTATAGTTAAACGGCTACAGGATATGGGGTGCTACGAAGTAGATCCAGAGAATGGTTATTGGAAAGAGAAAGGTATCACTATTGAAGATCCGGATGGATGGAGAGTTGTATTGATGAATACAAATGGTATTTAGGAATAGTCCCTTCAAAAATAGAATAATGAGAATGGAGAAAACGAATGAAAATAACAGAGCTAAGAGATAAGAAACAGGCACCGAGACATTTGCTATTACTAGCAGATCCGTCCGAAGAATTAATTGAAGCTTATCTTATCAAGGGGAAATGTTTTATTGCCGAAGAAGCAGGAGAGGTAATTGGAGTGTATGTCCTGATGGCGAAGCGTATGGATACGGCAGAACTGATGAATATTGCTATTGATGAACGATTTCAAGGGAAAGGACTTGGTAAAAAATTGGTCTTACATGCCATTGAAACAGCGCAACTAAACGGTTTTCATGGTATCGAAGTAGGAACAGGTAATTCCAGTATAGGGCAGCTTGCCCTGTATCAGAAATGTGGTTTTCGTATTACAGGTATCGAGCAAGATTTCTTCACAAAACATTATCCTACTGAAATTATTGAAAATGGAATTGTTTGTAGAGATATGCTTCGACTTTCATTGCGATTAAATAATTAGATTGAACTAGTTTATATGATTAAGGAGGCAGTTATGAAAACTATTGGATTAATTGGTGGCATGAGTTGGGAATCTACAGCATTGTATTATCGCATCATTAATGAAGAAGTAAATAAGCGCTTGGGTGAATTACATTCTGCAAAATGCTTGTTGTATAGTGTGGACTTCCAAGAAATTGAGAGTTGCCAAGCTACTGGTGATTGGGAGAAGGCGGGAGAGATACTAAGTAAAAGTGCACATGCTTTAGAAAAAGCAGGAGCCGACTTCCTAATTATTTGTACGAATACGATGCATAAGGTAGTACCAGCCATTGAAGCAACTACTCATATACCAATCTTACATATTGCTAACTCAACAGCAGAGCAAATCAAACAACGTAATTGCAATAAAGTAGGATTATTAGGAACGAATTATACGATGGAACAAAATTTCTATATATCTCGTTTACGTGAACAAGGAATTCAAGTTATTATCCCGAAGCCGGATGAAAGAGAGCGGGTCAATGCCATTATTTTTAATGAATTGTGTTTAGGAGAAATTAAAGATGCTTCTAGAACCTATTATAAAGAAGTTATACAAGGGATGATTGACCAAGGAGCTGAAGGGATTATATTAGGATGTACAGAAATTGGCTTGCTCATCGGTCAAGATGATGCGCAAGTTCCGTTGTTTGATACAGCAAAAATACATGCAATAGCAGCAGTTAATAAAGCATTAACTAAGGGGGAAGAAGCATAGTGAAGGGGAAATTATCTCGTGTAGGGACCACCTATCTGCCTGTTAAAGACGTGGAAGAATCAGCAACGTGGTATGCAGAACACTTAGGAGCTAAAGTGAATTATAAAGATAATGATAAAGCAATTCTACAATTTGCTGATCAAAGTTTTTTTCTTGTTAAATCACCATTAGGTGAATCAGCTAACTTTACAGATAGTTATGGGAACGAATGTTTTTCCGTTACCTTTGAAGTGAATGGTGTAGAAGCGTTAGCGAACTTGCATCAAGATTTTAAAGGCAGAGATATTAACGTGGGCAAAATAGAAGATCGGGGACATGCTGGAAGAAATTTTGTGTTTTATGATCCAAATGGAAACAAATTTGATGTATGGAGTGAGTTAAGCCCAACATTTAGGGCATTACACCATCAGAAATAAAAACAATTATTAAGATTCACCAGTTATACCCTGTTCTGAATTAGATTGTAAAACATCTGTAGTGCCTAACTGTAGAATTAGGAGTGATGATGTGGGTTCACGAATGATGCACTTAATTATTGCAAATGAAATCGCTAAGCAACTATCGTTACGAAACAAGCATGCCTTTTTATTAGGAGGGATTGCTGCAGATGCAAAACATCCTAAGGATCAATCACATTATTATCAAGGTAATATTGAAGATTTTTCGAGAGTCATAGCATGGAACGATTTTTATCAAACATATAAAGAGGATACTTCTGATTATATTAAGGGATATTATTCTCATCTTATAGCAGATGATCTATGGTTACATGGATTTTATTTCGCATGGTTGAAAAATAGAATGGAAGTAAACAAACAGTTATTTGAAAGGTATCATCAGGATTTTCGTCTGCTTAATGGGATGCTAATTCAACATTATAATGTTTCGACTCAAATTATAGATGAATTAGAATATGGCTTAGAAACGGGTTCGATTGTAGAGGTAAGTAAAAATGAACTTCGTGCATTACTGAGAATGGTAAAGGAAGATTTTCAATCTGCCCACAAGCGATCGGACATAATATTGAAAGTATTTACATTTGAGCAAATCATTGGGTATATTGAAACTTCTGTTGAAAAGGGAAAAATGAAGATACAAGAGCTATTTATGTCATATCCCTGCTGAGGAAAGTGGTGAGGGCACTTCGTAAAATGAATGGGAGGAGGAAGGTTGTGAAAATTAAAAACTAACGCTATGTGAGGCGATTTTAAATGGAGCATTTTTACTGGTGTTGATTCAGAGCATGTTTTTTGGAACCTTAATAAGCGGGTGATCGTGTGAATTGGAGCAAAGGAAAGTTAGGTGTTCGTTCCTTAAAAGCTAAAGACAAAGTTTTAATAAAAAAATGGCTGACAGATCCAAAAATATTAGAATTCTACGAAGGGCGAGATAAACCTTATAGCTTGGACATGGTAAATGCAGATTTTTATGATCACAATCCAGAAATAGATCGTTCCATTGTAATCTACAAAGATTCGCCGATTGGGTATATTCAGATTTACCCAATTAATGAACAGACGAGTGCACTGACGGAGTATATGTCAAAAGGTAATGTTTGGTATGGATCAGTTCATAGGCGAGGTAGATTGTTGGAATAAAGGGATAGGTACACTCCTAGTAACAACAATGGTGCAACATTTATTAAAAGAAAAAGGAGCAAATAAGGTTATAATGGATCCGAAAGTTACGAATATTAGAGCATTGAGGTGCTATGAAAAAGCTGGTTTTAAAAAAATAAGAAAGCTATTGAATTTCGAATTTCATGAAGGAGCGTATCGCGATTGTTGGCTGCTTGAATTTAATAAGAATAACGAATAATCGCGGAATACATATGGTTATAGATTGCTTTTTGTTGAAGGCCGAAGAAAGTAGCTAATAATCAAAGTCCTAATAATATGGAGGTTAGCTGATTGACATGCTCCTTTGTTATGATGATTAATACGTTGATATATGCATCATGTTAATTTCTCAAGAAAGGCGATGAGAGGTTGTGAGAAATCGCGGTTCAGTCGTATTGCTTGAAAATAATCAAGTAGTCCTGATAAGGAGAAGGGTAGACAAACTGGAGTATTATGTTTTTCCTGGTGGAGGAATTGAAGTGAATGAAACTCCAGAAGAGGCTGCGAAAAGAGAAGCTTTAGAAGAACTAGGTGTTGTAGTTTCGATTACCAGCTGTCTGGGCATTCTTTCATACCATGGTGATCAGTATTTCTTTCTGGCTCGCATTGTTTCTGGAAGGTTTGGCACCGGAATGGGAGAAGAATTTTGTAATAAAACAACTGGTAGAGGCACTTATCATCCAGTATGGATTGATATTCCTCAGTTAATGAATATAGATGTAAAACCGAAGGAAATGGCGGAATTATTAATAGAAAAGTGTAATGAACTACATGTATGATTCAAGGGAGAATGAAATGAAGATTCAGCTAACTGAACAAAAAACGATAGCAATACGTATGTATCGAAAAAATGATTTTTCTTCTATTCAGCTCTTAAATCAAGAAGAGGATTGGAATAACCTAGTGCAGAATGAAGGAACAACGAGAGCAGCCTGGGATCATTCCAATGTCCGTTATGTTTTAGAAGATGAAGAAAGGATTATAGGCTATGTAAGAGGTTTGACGGATGAAAATGTTACATTATATATTTGTGAACTGCTTATCGCTAAAGACTATCGCGGTATAGGTTTAGGAAGACAGTTCTGGATTATGTACGCCAGATGTATCCGAAAACAAGGGTTGATCTATTAGCAAGCAGTAGTTCCTATACGTACTATGAAAAACATCACTACTGCCCGTTCTATGGATTTAGAAAAACTTGGGAAGAAGGATAAATGGCCAAAAGGAGAGACGGATAGTGGGATACATTGAAACGTTAAGAGAATTAGTAGGGCATCGACCGCTAATATTTGTTGGAGCTGTTGCTATCATTTTAGATGAAGAAAATAGAATATTGCTACAACAACGCAAATTCCCTAATGGTTCATGGGGGATTCCGGGTGGATTAATGGAATTAGGTGAATCCACGGAAGAAGTTGCCTGTAGAGAAGTTTTTGAAGAAACAGGTTTACAAATAGATAGTCTAGCTTTATTAAATGTCTATTCTGGAAAGGAACATTTTATTAGAGCAGAAAATGGTGATGAATTTTATGTCGTCACCGTCGCTTATTATACAAAGAGCTTTTACGGCAACTTGCAGATGGATGAAAAGGAATCGATATCTTTGCAATTTTTTAACGCAAGTAATTTACCTACTATTCTTGTAAAGAGTCATCAAGCAATTTTGGATGAATTTATCAGTACATATAACTGGCAATAAGACCCCACTTTAAGCAAAAAGTAAAACCAATATTGGTAAGTGTGGGATCTACTGCTAGTAAATGACCGATTGGTTCAGAGGCTTTAGGTCATAAATCGGTGGGGGATAAACTGATTGAAGCTTCACTTTATACATAAACAGATGTGATTAGCATGTTAAAAAAGATTAGGGTGATTTCCTTTGAAGTATAAATGGGGAGTAACGATGAAAAGGTTAATTTTTCCATTGCTAATTATGATCGTCTTGCTTTCAGCTTGTTTAAGTGATGAAAGGCGTATAATGATTAAACGAGGAGAACTGACAGAATACGAACAGAAATTAAACCAGTTAATAGGTGACCAGTTATTGATATATGATATTCAACATGCTACGGATCAAGTAGAAGCTGCAATTGCTACCATTGATTATTATGAGTATGGTCAATATAAAGACACCGTATCAAACATATCCATTTCCTTTTCAGCTGAAGATTTGGAGGAAAGTATTCGTTTAGTAGTTTTAAATCAACAAATGGAGGATAAGGAAAAGTGGATAACAGCCTTTCTTACCAAAACAGCTGTCGTTAGTAATGAAAACGAGCGAGATCTGGTTGGAAAAGAAGAGGTAGGACAAAGTACTGGAGTTGGGGGGATTGTTGAACCTACTCCTATTCAACTAAACGATAAACAAGTTATTGGTTCTATCGTAAGAACAAGTAAAGGTGAAATGGCGACTATGAATCATATTGAATCAGAAGCAGACCTAAAGCGAGCAACAAACTATGAACAAGTTTTTATCATTTCGTTAGAACTACAATAATTTATGAAAAGGGAAATGAGTTAAGTAACCTATTTAATGAAGTGTTTATCCCACATATAACTGGCAGTAAGACCCCACTTTAAGCAAAAAGTAAAACCAATATTGGTAAGTGTGGGATCTACTGCTAGTAAATGACCGATTGGTTCAGAGGCTTTAGGTCATACCCCTGTGGTACTAAACATCATTGGAGGATAAACAAAACTTCCACTGATTGAAGTGTCACTTTAGTACTGCTAGTAATAATTCATCAGAACCGTACGTGCTTCGTCATTGTAACTTGCGTACAGGCTTTAATAACAAAGGTCTATCAGAATATCAACGATTCCTTTATCTATTTCAGGTTCGTTCGGTGAAGGAGAGCCTTTTTTGATATGGAAGTAATACTGGTAATGCCCTAAAGTGACGGGATGAAGTGACCTCGAAAAGTCGGACTTTTCCTGTGGAGAGCATGTGGTTTACTTCCTAGTAGAACATAAAGAAAGCTTGTAAAGAAACAAAGCGTTTCTCTACAAGCTAAGATTGGTATTCACAACAGTTTTTAGGATTCGTTTGTGGCAGTATCTGGATGATTATCATGATTTGCTGTCCGTTTCATCATCATTTCTTGTTGTTCTTTTTGATTTTGACTGGTATCGACCCGTTTCATAAAGAGCGCTAAAATTAACGCTCCTGCAGCGATGATTGTAGAAATGAGGAATGTAAAGTTAATTCCGTTTAACATGGCATTATTTGCAATTTGCGCCTGCATTTCAGCCATCGCTTGTTCTGAAGCCATAGTACTTGGATCGATGTTTGCCATTGCTTCTTTTCCTAATTCTGCTGCCTTTGTTTCTGTTCGGTTGTTCATAACGGTAATAAGTAATGCAGAACCGATTGCTCCAGATACTTGCTGTAACGTATTGTTCATAGCAGTTCCATGTGGGTTATCCTTCATTGGTAACTGGTTTAATCCATTTGTCATTACTGGCATCATCACCATGGACATTCCGAACATGCGAAGGGTGTAAAGGAGCATAATTGTTCCATAAGCTGTTTCCATATTCAATTTACTAAAGAAATACGTTGTGCTAATCGTAATGAATAAACCAAAAATAGCCAATAGCTTTGGTCCATATTTATCAAATAAACGCCCTGTTATTGGCGACATTACCCCCATCACCAAAGCACCTGGGAGCATGAGCAGTCCAGATTCGAATGGGGAAATACCTCTTATCGTTTGTACATAAATAGGCATTAAAATCATAGCTGAGAACATCGCTATTGCAAGCACGATGGAAATAGCAGAGGATAATGCAAACATTGGGTATTTAAAAATCCGGAATTCGAGCATTGGATCATCCATACGAAGCTGACGCATGATCAAACCGGTAACAGAAATTACCCCCACAATAATCGTTCCATACACAAGAGGATCATCCCAGCCATTTTCTCCAGCTGTACTGAATCCGTACAATAGTCCTCCAAAACCTAAACTTGATAGAATAATAGATAGGACGTCAAGTTTAATATCACGTTGTGGCGTAATATTTTTCAATTTAAAAATGGCATATACGAGTGTAAATACTGCGATCGGTAAAACAATATAAAATAAAGTTCTCCAGCTGTAATGTTCAATTACCCAGCCAGATAATGTTGGGCCAATGGCAGGCGCGACAATCATAACAAGTCCAAAGGTACCCATGGCTGTTCCGCGTTTTTCAACAGGAAACGCTGTTAACATCACATTCATTAATAGTGGCATCATAACAGCTGAACCAGAGGCTTGAATCATTCTTGCTACAAGTAGTACTCCGAAAGACGGTGCTAAACTTGCTAAGAATGTACCAGCTGTAAATAGAAACATTGCAGTGATAAACAGATTTTTGTTGGTAAAGCGTTGAATAAAGAACGCACTAGCTGGTATGAGAATGCCATTTACTAGCATATATCCGGTAGACAGCCATTGTACTGCCGACGGACTCACATCAAACTCTGTCATAATGGAAGGTAAGGCTATATTTAACAATGTTTCATTTAATATGGCAACGAATGCACCAACAAATAATATGGCAATCATCCCATAGGGTGGTTTTTGTTCAGGAGAATGTGTTTCCAATTCTTCATTCCTTCTTTCTTCAATGATAATAAATGGTGGTTGATTTAATACTTACTCATTTTATACCTACAGTACAATAAAATCAATATGTTTATTTTCAACTATTTTAAAATAGTATCATGTCAGTGTTTAATGGTGTTTTAATAATTGTACTTCGATTATAAAATGATGTTTCGTCTATGTGGATTTCGACGTTCTAAAATAAATAAATGAAAAAAACTAACTTTGTTTAATAATTCAATAAAAAAGGAAATATAAGATGTAGAACAAAAAATGGAGGAATATAATGAAAAAGCTAATTCGAAAATTAATTAAATATGGACCAATTATTTATCCGGTAATAAGAAAATACATGAATAAAAGAAAAACAAAAAAGTCAAGTCACGATTAAAAGTAAGTGAAGGTGGTTATAAAAGGATGGGCGTGGGACAACTGTATTTCATCATAATCCGAACAATTTCCATGCAGGTTGTATGGGTCATACCATGAGCAAGAAATAAAAAGGCTATCCATGTTAATACGTCGCCTAACCTGGAGACCCTACCTCCTAGCAAGTAAAATCTTAATTTATGATTCTTAAACAATGTAAACATGGTGCACTCCTAAAAACCACCTAAGGACATTAGCTGGTAAAGGTCTCCTGAAAAATTGCTAAAAAAGGTGCAATTTGTTATTAGGGTATTGACATTTTGAGGTTTAGAAACAGATTTCTTGATGTTTCCGCTTATTTTTGATAACAATGAATAGTGCAATTAACTCAAAACTACAGGAGGAATACGATATGAAAATTGTTGCAATGGTTGGTAGTAATCGCCAAGACTCATACAACATGAAGCTAACTCGCTTTTTACAAAAAAGGTATACGAATAAAGTTGAAATTGAAATTTTGCCAATTGATCAACTTCCTTTCTATAATCAGGACGAGGAATTTAACCCGCCTACAATTGTAAAAGAGATTAAAGATAAAATTCTGCTAAGTGATGGTATTCTTATCGCTACACCAGAATATAATGGTTCGATTTCTGGCATGTTAAAGAATGCTTTGGACTGGTTTTCTCGTGTAGACCAAGTAATGGTGAAGAAGCCTGTTATGATTGTAGGAGCTTCTATGGGCGCAATGGGAACGATTCGAGCACAAATGCAGCTTCGTCAGATTTTAAATGCACCTGGTATTGGAGCACTTACATTACCTGGAAACGAAGTGTTCATAGGATCAATCCAAAATAAAATGGACGAGCAAGGTAATCTTACCGATGAACCTACAATTGAGTTCGTGGATTCTGTTATAGACAACTTTGTGGATTGGACAGAAAAAACAAAAGTTTTTAGCTAATTACTTACTATTTGAAACTTGCTTTCAAGAGAATACTCTTGAAAGCAAGTTTTTTTAAAAAAGATAAGAAAGTATAAAATTTCTAATCGGGCGCTTGCGCTTTTCCTTAGGAAAAATACTGACATTTACCTCCTCCAAAAATGAGGCAAGCATTGAATTCATATAAATGAGATAATTAATTAAACGTATTAGCCTCCTCTTAAGCTGGTTGACACTCTGTCATGATAGGAGACAACAGGAGTGGACGAATGTATAGTTTGTTTGGTGAGGTGCGAATTTGCTTAAACATGCGTTGAAAGAGAGGGATGACGTTGACAATTAATGGTATTAATCATTTGCTTTTTTCAGTATCGGATTTAGGTAGGTCTATTAGCTTTTATGAACAGGTCTTTCAAGCAAAGCTTCTAGTGAGGGGGAAGCGTACAGCATATTTTGATTTAAACGGTCTATGGCTGGCTCTAAATGAAGAAATAGGAATTCCTCGTACGGAAATTCATCATTCCTATACACATATCGCTTTTTCTATTGAGGAAAAGGATTTTTTAAGTGTTTATCAAAGATTAAAGAGCCTAGGTGTAACTATTCTAAATGGAAGAAAAAGAGATATACGTGATCAACAATCCATTTATTTTACTGATCCAGATGGTCATAAGTTTGAATTCCATACAGGTACGCTTGCGGATCGATTAGACTATTATAGGGATGAAAAGCAGTATATGGAATTCTTTGATTGACAAGAGGCGTTGTGAGGGGAATACTAAGTTTTGACTTATGAGAAGTTAAAAGCGTAACTTTGGACAGGGGTGTATATATTAGGAGCTAACCTTTAAACGTTAGATCAGCTCCTAGCTTTTTTTATAAGCTAAGAAAGTATAAAATCAGTGCAATGACTGCGTTAAGCGAAGTAGTTATTTTGAAATGTTTGATGTATATTGGCAATGCTCCGACTAATTACTTCGCTTTCCGCGGACACGGCCTCAACTAACTTTGCAAAGAAGAACACGTTGCAAAGTGGATTTTCGGCTCGCCGCTAATCCCGCAGGAGTCTACGTAATTAGTCTCCGCTATGAGAAGGTGCAACAATTCTTGTCATAAGTAATAGTTGACTTTTTTACAATGGATAAAGTGAAAATCGCTATCCGTGAGTATAAAAGCAGCTGTGTTACTTCATGCTAGCGTTGTAGAGCCTGATAATAGCGAAGGTCAGCCACTTCAACTCCTGTGGGAAATGTTTGACCTGAAGATCCACTTTTTTGAGCGGGTTTTGCTAAAAAAGTTAGCTGAAGGACAAACCCCACGGAAAGGGAAGTGGGCAGCCGGAGTGATTCCATAATAGCTACTAGAGGAAGCGTAAATCTGAGCATGTAGTGATAAGGACTGAGCGAATTTTGCTCCGTTTTTCTTAGTATAGCGAAGTTCTGGCGTTACTATCTATTGGTCAAGAGCTTCAATTTGATTTTTAAGATCGGTGATATTTTCTATGGTTTGATATAAATCCGATTGTTTTAATTGTTCCACTGCTGTCTCGCCACTGTCGATGATATTATTTGTTGTATCTAACAGTACTTGGCTTTTGTTTTCTAATTCTTGATGAATATCTGTGGCAATGGTAGGTGGATCAATTGTCGTAAAATCTTCTATGGTACCTTTTAAAGATTCTAGATGAGATAATAGTGCTTGCCCTTCAAGTGAAGAGGTTTCCTCAGCAAAGTTGCTTAGTGTATTGATATAATCACTTGCTTCATTTGCATAATTCAATGAATGAGTCGTTTCTTCTAACAACGAACATCCACTAAGGAATACTAATGTAACAGTAATAAGTAATAGGAAGCTTTTTTTCATTTGCTTCTCCTTTCAGTACAATTGTGTCTTTAATTAATTTACGTTGAAATGCCTGTTTAAGTTTCAAGCATATATGTATAAATGTTTTTCTAACTAATGGGGAAACTATTTGCTTGAGAGCAACTAGAAAGGGTGTTAAAAATGAAAAAAATAATGTATTTCCTAGCAGTGCTTGTTTGTTTGGTTAGTATTGGAGGGAATGCTGTCTCTGCTGAATTTCTTGATATGCGAGTAACGGAGACAAATGATATAAAGCAGCATAAAGATGTTTATAAAGCTTTACTGTTACAAAAAGCAAAAGAGTTAGGTATTGAAGTAGAAGGGAAATCCATAGAAAAGATTAAAAAGCAAGTTGTTCAGACCAGTATAACCAATACTGCTAAGGAATTAGGGATTGCAACAGAAGGTAAGAATATAAACGAGTTAAAAAAGGAAGTCCATCATGCTAAAGTAATAAAAAAAGCGAAGGAACTAGGTTTAGATGTACAAGGAAAGGAACCAGATCAGCTAGCAAAAGAAGTCCATGAAACAATGATTAAGAAAAAGGCAGAAAAATTAGGCATAAGTGCCGAGGGAAAGGATATTCAAGAGCTTCAGAAAGAAATTATCAAAACAAAGGTAACAAAAGAAGCTGAAAAGTTTGGAATTGAGACAGAAGACGAGGATATTCGTGGCTTAATCCAAGCTATTCATGAGGCAAAATTATACCATACTGCTGAAAAATTAGGCATACTTACAACCAATAAAAGCGCAGATGAACTAATGGAAGAGATCATCGTTAACCATTCTACAGAGGCAAAAGAGCTAAACTTATATCCATTTCAGAATGGTAAGTTACATGTTCATCCTCACCATAAACTTTATTAGCTATGTAAAAAGAACAAGCGATAGAGATTAGAGGGTCTCCATCGCTTGTTCTTTTTAAGTTATAATTATGATGTGATAAGGTGGGAATCCAGCAATCCTTACAAAATGACAGTCAAACTTAACCTTTTGCTTTAAATTCGATTAATTGTTTTAATTAGAGTAAGTCGTTATTTAATATTCTTTTTCTGTACCAGTTGCAAACGTAATGTCTAAATCCAGTAAGGCATCTTCTGGAATGTTAAAAGCTTTTCGAACCGCTGCTAATACTTCCTCTTTTGAACTATTCTCATCAAAGTCAAATTGAGCGAAGTGATCATCTAACTCATGTAGCGCCTCATCGTTAGAAAGTCTTATTCCTTGATTTTTATCGTTATAACTCGCTTCGACCCGGTCAGGTACAAATTCGTATTCCACTTCAACAGCGTCTTTTATATTTTCAAAGTCAGCTTCTAAATCAAATTCTATAAAGCTGTAAGGCGCCTCGGATACGGAGGTAGTCTCACCGTTATTCTTATCTTGCTGCATATCAGCCGGTTTTTGTTCGGTTTCTTGTTGCGTATCATCTGCTCCGCAAGCAGTTATTACATTGAATAATACGATTAAGGCTAGTAATGCTATAACTCTAACCATAGCTAGTTTTTTCTGCATATGTATCGCTCCATTCTACATAAGATGCTAGTTATCATTTTAACCCTTTGTGATGGATTTCAAACCAAAAATATGTCATTTTTTATTTATCTATCCTATGACAGCTATTGAAACTTTTTAGTTTGTGTTGGTATTCGATTATGGTAAGATGATATCTATGACTAAAAATTGAAGTCTGCTTATGGAGTTATAATACAAGCAAAAAAGTTGAATAAAAAGCGATTGCTGAGGAGTCCATAAGATATCAGATTATAAAAGAAAGAAGGAAGTTTTATGGTGGATAACAACATTTCAGAAGTAAATAGTCCAACTTCTGTAAATAAGGTACCGCTAATGATCGTACTGATATCCGGTGCTTTTGTTGCCATTTTAAATCAGACATTATTAGCTACAGCCCTGCCGCATATTATGATTGATTTGCAATTGGATGCAAATACAGCGCAATGGCTGCAATCTATTTTTATGCTCGTCAATGGAATTATGATTCCGATTACTGCATTTCTTATTGAACGATTTACAACGAGAGGACTATTTTTATCAGCATTAACGATTTTTGCGATAGGGACAATTATTTGTGCATTAGCACCGAATTTCGCTGTGTTAATGGCTGGACGTGTAGCACAAGCAGCAGCTGCTGGTATTATTATGCCGCTTATGCAAACCATTTTATTCCTTATTTTTCCGATTGAAAAACGTGGGTCGGCAATGGGAATGTTTGGTTTAGTTATTGCATTTGCACCAGCGATAGGACCAACATTATCTGGATGGCTTGTTGAACATTTTCCGTGGAGAAGTCTTTTTTTCGTTATATTGCCAATTATTATTGTCGATATTATTGTTGCTTATTTCATATTAAAAAATATTACAAATCGTACATTCCCCAAATTGGATATATTATCGATTATCCTTTCAACCTTAGGTTTTGGAGGACTATTGTACGGATTTAGTACTGCTGGAAATAGCGGTTGGGGAAGTTTGCAAGTAATTCTCTCCTTAGTTATAGGTGCAATTGCACTTACGCTGTTTATTTGGAGACAAATGAAATTAGAACAACCAATTCTTGAATTTCGTGTATTTAAAAATAGCATTTTTACACTTACAACAGTCTTAGGGATGGTTGCGTTTATGGCTATGATTGGGGCTGCAGTGGTCTTACCATTATTGGCGCAGAATATGCTTGGGTTTACTGCATTGGAATCAGGATTAATGCTATTGCCAGGCGCTGTTGTAATGGGAATTATGAATCCAATTACAGGTAGATTATTTGATAAGTTTGGTGCACGTTGGTTAGCGATCATCGGATTAACGATCGTAACAGTTACTACTTTTATGTTCACCGATTTATCAACAGATACGACATTTACTTACCTTGCTACAATTAATGCAATTCGGATGTTTGGTATTGCGATGGTAATGATGCCGGTTACGACTGCTGGTTTAAATCAGCTTTCCGTAAAATTAATTCCGCACGGAACAGCTATGAATAATACGATGCGACAAGTGGCTGGGGCAATTGGTACTGCTCTATTGGTTACGGTTATGACAAACAGTGCAGTACCTGATGAAGGTATAAATGGAATGATTCATGGAGTAAATGTTTCGTTTATTGTTGCAGGCGTGTTTGCGATTATTGCATTAATCCTCTCTTTCTTTATCAAGCGTTCACAGCCTGATTCTGTACACATTCGTAGATAATCGGTAGTGATTTTGCAAAAACAGTTGACATTAGTAACATTTCTATCCATAATATTAAAAAACATATGTGAACGGAAAAGAAGGAATAGTATGTAATCGAATGAGTGCCAGAGAAGTGAGGTATTTGCTGGAAGCTCACATACTCTTTAGTTACAGAACGTGCCTTCTGAGTCCTACTTGAAGTAGGCGCTTTGTATGGCGTTAAAGCAATAAGCGGGATGTTATTCATCCAATTTAGGTGGTACCGCGGAAGAAAAGGCTCTTTCGTCCTTATTCATAGGGCGAATAGGGCTTTTTTATCCTACATATAAGTGGGGTAAGACTCCCACTTCAAGCAAAAAGGGAAATCAATTCAGATAAGTGGGGGATCGCCTGCCAGTAATTGTCCGATTGGTTCAAAGGTCTTTAGATCATACCCTTGTGGTACTAACCATCCGTGGGAGATGAAAAAACCTCCGAGGGATTGAAGTTTTACTTTATAAATGGAGATGCTAGCTATTTTTTAACTTTAAAAGTCTGATGATTAAGAATTAAACGTCAGGTGATTGGGCTTAAGAAATGAGGTATATGAAAATGAGTAAAAAGAGAATTGTAGTTAAAATTGGGAGTAGTTCATTAACGAATGCGCAGGGGGAAATGGATGTGGCGAAGTTAACGGAACACGTTCAAGCGATAGCAGCGCTGCGCCAGCATAATCATGATGTTATTCTCGTTTCTTCAGGAGCTGTTGCTGCAGGATTTTCTAAAATTGGGTACGGCTCTCGTCCAGTTACCTTGAAAGGAAAGCAGGCATCAGCTGCAGTAGGTCAAGGTTTACTTATTCAAACATATATGGAAAAGTTCGCAGAACATGATTTAAAAGCTGCACAACTTTTATTAACACGCGATGATTTTACGAACAGAAGCAGATATAAAAATGCCTTTAATACCATCATGGAGCTTATAGAGCGGCGTGTCGTTCCAATAATTAATGAAAATGATACGGTGTCCGTTAATGAATTGACTTTTGGGGATAACGATATGCTTTCTGCTTTGGTTAGCGGAATAGTTCATGCTGACGAATTGATTATGCTTACAGATATTAATGGCATATATAATGGCAATCCCCGTCATCAATCAAACGCAACAAAATATGATTATTTAGAAACAATTACTCCAGAAATGATTGCTGCAGTTGATCATACACGCTCAACGGTTGGTACTGGTGGAATGAAGTCCAAATTGGAAGCCGCAAAAATGGCATTATCTTTAGGAGTAAGTGTATTCATTGGAACAGGAAAAGGAGAAAATAAATTACTGGAAATTTTAAATGGGAATGGTGATGGTACATATGTTCGAAATCGATCAAAAGAAACCATTACTACAAATAGACAATGGATTGCTTTGCACTCTGAATCTATGGGGGAAATTTATGTAGATATAGGAGCAGAAGAGGCAATCTTATATCATGGTGCTAGCCTGTTATCAGCAGGCATAAATAGTGTAAAAGGACATTTTGATAAGGGGGATGTTGTAGAGGTATATGGACATAATGGTTTGATTGGAAAAGGTGAAGTAAGCTGCTCCGAGGAAGTAATTGTAAAAGAAATCGAAGCTAGAAGTCTAAAGCAAAGCTTCCAATCTTCAAGAGTCATTCATCGTGACCGCTGGGTGCGGTTAAAGTAAAAATGTAAAAAGGAGAGGAGAACAGATGGAAGAGATACAGACGAAAGGAAAATTGGCTAAAAGAGCAAGCTTTCAATTAAATGCAGTAAGTACAGATGATAAAAATAAGGCGCTGGAATGTATAGCGAAGCAAATTCTAATGGAAGAGGATTTGATATTAAAAGAGAATCGTAAAGATCTACAAGAGGGAGAAAATAAAGGATTAACAGCTTCTATATTAGATCGAATTATGTTAAATAGCGATCGATTACAAGCAATGCATGATGCTATTTTTCAACTTATACAAATAGCTGATCCTATTGGTGAAGTGCTCGAATCAATTGACAAAGAGAATGGCTTACGTATCTCGAGAAAGCGTGTACCTATTGGTGTGATTGGCATGATTTACGAGGCTAGGCCAAATGTCACTATTGACGCAGCTACGCTGGCATTGAAGACAGGTAATGCGGTAATTTTAAGAGGAAGTTCATCCGCCAAACACTCTAATCAAGCGCTCGTTTCTGTTATTCATCGAGCTTTAGCGAACAGTAGGTTACCAATTGATTCTGTTCAGCTAATCGAAAATACAAGCAGAGAATCAGCTAAGGAGCTTTTTACATTAAATAGCTATTTAGATGTTTTAATTCCTAGAGGCGGAAAAAATTTAATTGATACTGTAATACGTGAATCAACAGTCCCAGTAATTGAAACAGGAGCAGGTAATTGCCATTTGTTTATCGATGAATCTGCAGATTTCCAAATGGCGCAGGATATTGTATTGAATGCAAAACTCCAAAGGCCCTCGGTATGTAATGCAATGGAATCCTTATTAATTCAGGAGCGGTGGTTTGAAAACTATGGTGGACAGTTACTCGAGCAGCTGCATAAAAACGATGTAGATGTCATTGGGGATAAACAAGTATGTTCCAAATTTTCCTTTGCAAAACCAGCGACTGAAAAGGATTGGCAGACAGAATATCTTGATTTAGCTGTTAGTGTTAAAATAGTTAAAAGCTGTGAAGAAGCGATCCATCATATCAATTTATACGGCACGAAGCATTCTGAGGGGATCATTACAGAAAATGTAGAACATGCTGCTCTTTTTCAACAACAAGTAGATGCAGCGGCAGTCTATCACAATGCCTCTACTCGTTTTACGGATGGATTTGAGTTTGGTTATGGTGCAGAAATTGGAATTAGCACACAGAAATTACATGCGAGAGGTCCCATGGGACTTCCAGCATTAACATCAAGCAAATTCTTTATTCAAGGAAATGGACAAATTCGTAGCTAATAGAGCTTGGATAGTAGTAGAACGGCTGCATCGTGTAGCCGTTTCTATGACCTTTTTATTTCGGCCGTTTGTCCCCCATCCTCACATAAATCTGCTATTCTCATGAGTAGTTCAATAGCTGTAAAGGAGTATTTACGTGTACCGACCTTGCTTCTATCAGGAAATAATAAACCTCATTCTTCGTAATACCTCATTTTTCGTTCAGACAATCCAGTAAGCCCATGTACAATTCCAATGGATCTTTATATGATGTCATTTCAACCATCCTAAAGCTATGTTTATTCTAGTATCTCATTTTGATGTTAGAGAAACTAATATATTGCTTAGACAAATGAAAAATATCAAAGGAATGTCCCAAAAGGTCGCTTTAATTGGAGTATTTCCATTCTCCGTGGGTGACGCTTCAGCATTAAACAAAATTTACTCACATCAAGCTGTGCATACGATTGTTCCCATAGTGTCTTGTATATTCCAGTCTTTTGTACTTTTTCGCTGATGAGACATCCCCCGAAACTTCTATAATTGATAAAATTCAACCATTCTTTGGAGTTCGCTTAGCGTCAATGCTTCTAGGTCGCTATCGTTTTCTAGCACTCCGGCTTTTTGTAATTTTTTTATATAGTAGCGTTTCACCTCTTCAATTCCTTCACGTAGCAGATTTTTGCTCATGTGCAAAGCACCTCCATCATTTGCAGTTGTACTTATTAAACTATGAGATAAAGGAAAGGATTGGTACGACTAAAGCTAAAAATAAGGCAGATGTCGGCATTGCGATGCTACCCATTGCCCCTTCTTCCTCACCCCGAACGAGTGAATGGTTTGCGCCAAGCATTTGTGCAGATGCTCCATAGCAAAACCCTTAGATCCCATCAATAAGATAGTAATAGAATGAGGCTGAGACAAAAGAATGAAGAAACAATAAAAACGAACCTAATTAATTTCATCAAATAATTATCGTTCGTTTTTTGATCAGAATCATCATTACAAATTACTATTTTGACAGGAAAACAGGAATCAAATGTAGAATTAGTGTAAGAGGAGTAAAAAGGAATTGGAGGGGATAGTAAATGGCAACTATTCAAGATTTTTTACAAATAGATATGCGCATCGGTACGATAAAGAAAGCGGAATCATTTCCGGAAGCTAGAAAGCCAGCAATTAAACTTTTTATTGACTTTGGGGAGTTGGGGATGAAACAATCTTCTGCTCAGCTAACAAAACGGTATACCCCAGCTGAATTGGTTGGGCGTCAAGTTGCAGCGGTAGTTAATTTTCCACCGATGCGAATTGCTGGGTTTAAATCAGAAGTCCTCGTGTTAGGTGGCGTACAAGAGGAAGGAGATGTCGTCTTATTAAGTCCTTGTGAAGAGGTGGAAAATGGCACGCGAATTTCATAACTCTTACGAGAAATACATACATTTAGATAATTATTTATAGGTAGAAGTTTCACTTTATAAAGAGTTAAAAGGCTAAGAATATCGTAGTTCGTATACATCTGAGTAAATCATCAAGGAGGGAAAAAGTAATGACGAATTATAAACCTGCAGGCTTTTGGATACGGGTTTTGGCAAGTTTGCTCGATTCTTTGTTAATTTCTGTATTAGCTGCTATGATTGCTGCTATGATTAATGATCAAGATTTTGTTTTCTTTTATTCCCAAACGGAAATAGATCCCTCTACTTCCGATACTTGGGCTTCCATTATTTATATCATTGTATTTATCATTATATTTACTGCAACAAAATGGAAGGGGAGTCCGGGAAAAATTATATGTAATATTCAAGTCGTAAATACAAACATGACCCAAATTAGTATATGGAAATCAATTGGAAGATACTTAAGCTATTTCGTTTCGGCGCTAACACTGTTTATCGGTTATTTACTGGCAGGCTGGAATGAGGAAAAAAAGGCGCTGCATGATATGATTTGTCAAACGAGGGTGGTATATCGGAATTGAAGAGCTTTTTATATGTGACGATTTGTTGTCTTGGATTAAAAAAGATACTTCCTATTGGAGCCGGCATATGAATAGGATTTTCGTAATAAATTTCCTATAGATAAAACAAATATTTTCCAAAAATGCTAATGCAATAATTCACAGATATTTTCAGCGATCCACATGTATTAAGCTGTAGGTAGTGCATGGAATGACTCGTTTACTAAAAAGAAGGAGAGAGAGGATTGACAATACTCGATGCATTAAAAAAGATACTTCCGTCTGAGCATATAAGTGATAATGACACGGTTCTTGAACAGCATAGTTCCGATGAATCGTATCATACTCCTAAGTTACCGGATGTTGTGGTATTTCCGCAAACCACTGAAGAGGTTAGCCAGATAATGAAAGTAGCTTGTGAATATAAGACGCCTGTTGTTTCTTATGGGTTGGGAACAAGTCTAGAAGGTAGCGTGATTCCATACGAAAAAGGAATTGTAATCGATTATACGTTGATGAACAAGGTGTTAGAAGTACGACCAGACGACTTTCTGGTTAAAGTTCAACCTGGTGTGACGAGGAAACAACTCGAAAGGGAGTTGAAAAAATATGGACTGTTTTTCTCAGTTGATCCAGGGGCGGATGCAACGCTTGGTGGTATGGCTGCTACGAATGCAAGTGGAACTACATCGGTAAAATATGGAATTATGCGAGACCAGGTACGAGATCTAGAAGTAGTGCTCGCGGATGGGACGATTATACATACGGGAAGTATGGCAGCTAAGTCTTCTTCAGGATACCACTTGAATGGTTTATTTGTAGGATCGGAAGGTACATTAGGTTGCTTTACAGAGTTGACGTTAAAAGTACACGGTATTCCAGAGCAAATAATGGCAGGGAGAGCTGCTTTTCAAACATTAGATGAAGCTGTTGCTGCAGTGATTAGTATTTTACAGGCTGGAATACCGATAGCGAGGGTTGAATTAGTAGATGATCAATCAATGAAGCAAATCAATCTTTTTAGTGACACAACTTATAGAGAAGTTCCTACGGTATTTTTAGAATTCCATGGAAATGAAGCGGGTCTAAAGCAGGATGTGGCATTTACGAAAGATTTATTAGAAGACCACCGGTGTCAAGTGTTAGCCTTTGAATCAAACACGGCAGCTAGAAATCGATTATGGGAAGCAAGGCATAATACAGCCTATGCATTTCTTCATAGCTATCCAGGTAAAAAGCAAATGGTGACGGATGTATGTGTGCCAATTTCGGAACTAGCTGGAGCAATTAAAGATGGGAGAAAGGCAGTAGAGGCCTCAGGACTTACTGGTGGAATTGTGGGACATGTTGGCGATGGCAACTATCATATTCTGCTAATGGTTGATGCGGATGACCCAACAGATATAGAAAAGGCTAATCAAGTGAATAGGCAGATTGTTGAATATGCTTTAAAACGTGGAGGAACTTGCACAGGAGAACACGGAGTAGGAATTGGTAAGGCGAAATACCAAGAAGCAGAGCATGGTAACGCGCTTGAAATCATGCGTAAAGTAAAAAGTGTGTTGGATCCGAACAATCTTTTGAATCCTGGTAAGGTTCTATACGATTAGAGAATTCGTTTATAATTTAGTATAAAATGTCTCTTAAAGTTCATTGTAGTGCAGGGGCTTAAATAGATGATACTCCTGTGAGCAAGCAAAGGTGTGGAAAAACGGAGTAGTGGATTTAATTCATAGGGAAGCTGAAGATTAAAAAAGCTGAAAAAGTTTTATTCACCAAATAAATAAGGCGCTCTTCGATGGAAAGCTGGCGTGATTTTAATGACCCGGCTTTTTAGTCTAGGAAATTATAATATTTGCTTATGTGGATAAATAGGGGTGTGTTGGGCCGTGTCCAGCTCCAGCGCCCAGAACTAGGCGACTTCACGAATCGCCATCATCGACTCGCGAACACATCGTAATTCCTTTATCTCTGCTGGCTCTCTCCAGTCGCTACGTTTCAAATAGGGAGTTTGCGCTTTTAATCTGGTGCAGTAGCTATACGATACATAGTTTCTGCAAATAATGGGATTATATAAACAGATGTCATTTTATTTATTTGATAGGAGGGTAGCGATGTCACAACAAAACCAACATCAAATGATTGAAACATGCACGATTCAAGTAAAACAGGCTTATCAAATGATTGAACAAGCGAAAACGAATGGGGATATGCGACAGTTACAAGAGGCTGAGCAGGAGTTACGTCAAGCTGAAGAAAATTTGCATGCAGCTCAGGAACGCTTTGGAACAGCAGCTCTCGAAAATCCGCAGTTTCAACAAACGCAGGAGCACTTACATGATGCTCGTCAAGAAATTGAACATTTTAGACAGAATCACAAATAAGGAAGCTCTGCTCAAGGGCTTTCTTTTTATTGTTCGGAAATAAAATGTAAATAAGTGTAAATTGTTATTGTTTTTATGATTACATTAGGATTTATTTTATATTTTTTTGGATAACTTAATTAAATTGTAATTTTTTTTATAAAAAACGAATATTTCATTGTAATTGAAATGAGGGTTTTTTATAATAGAATCATTCACATGAAAAATACTAAACAACATGGGAGGACTTTTTTATGACAAAGAAAGTTTATTTAAATCACGACGGCGGTGTTGATGATTTAATTTCATTATTCTTATTACTTCAAATGGAAGAGGTTGAATTATTAGGTGTTGGTGTCATACCTGCGGATTGCTATTTGGAACCAGCGATGTATGCAAGTCGGAAAATTATTGATCGATTTGGTAATGGTGAGGAAATAAGTGTAGCTGCATCTACATCACGAGGAAAGCATCCATTTCCAAAAGACTGGAGAATGCACGCATTTTTAGTTGACGCATTACCAATTTTAAATGAATTTTTACCAATTAAAACAAAAGAAGCCAATATACCGGCTCATAAACATTTGATTCAAACGCTACGCCAAAGCGAGGAGCCAGTTACATTAGTCTTTGTTGGCCCTTTGACAGATTTAGCTAGAGCTTTAGAGGAAGCGCCTGATATTGAAGCAAAAATAGAAAAATTAGCGTGGATGGGCGGAACTTTCTTGGAGACAGGTAATGTAGAAGAACCGGAACATGATGGGTCAGCGGAATGGAATGCATTTTGGGATCCAGAGGCAGTGAAAACCGTTTGGGAAAGCAACATTGAAATAGATTTAGTAGCACTGGAAAGCACAAATATGGTTCCACTTACACTAGACGTTAGAAATAGTTGGGCTTCAGAAAGAAAGGATTTAGGAATTGATTTTCTAGGGCAATGCTATGCAATGGTTCCGCCACTTGTTCATTTTCAAACAAACTCTACGTATTTCCTTTGGGATGTTCTGACAACAGCAACAATTGGGAAAAGTGATCTCGTTAAGAAAAAACAAGTGAATAGTATTGTTCATACGGAAGGAAAAAGTCAAGGTAGGACAGAATTATCAGAACATGGTCGACCAGTGAACTTAGTATATGAAGTGAACCGTGATCAATTCTTTCAATACATTACAGACTTATCAAGACAAAACTGAATAGGAGTTGTAGCATCATGAGACGAGTTATTATTGATACGGATACCGCTGGCGATGACACAATCGCATTACTAACTGCTCTTTATCATTTTAAGGTTGAAGGTGTTACGATTACTGGCGGAAATGTTGATTTTGATCAAGAGGTAGAGAATGCTTTATACACCATTCAAGTATTTAATCCAGATTATAATGTACCTGTCTATAAGGGACATGAGAGGCCAATTTTGTCGATTGGGGAAACTGTTCATCGCACAGTAGAGGATGTTCATGGCAAAGATGGTATGGGAGATTCCTTTTTTGAAAAGGCAGATCAACGTCCTGAAGATGGACATGCGGTTAACTTCATCATTGAAAAAGTTAAAGCGAATCCTGGTGAAATTGAATTTTTAGCGATTGCACCATTAACAAACATTGCCATGGCCATAAAAAAGGATCCAACAATAGTAAAGGATATTCCACATATTTATATCATGGGTGGAACAAATAATGCATTAGGAAATATTACTGCTGCAGCTGAGTATAATTTTTGGGTAGATCCAGAAGCCGCAAGAATTGTTTTACATGCTGGCATCCCAATCACGATGGTGGGATGGGATATGTGTACGGATTATTCTGTAATGAATGATACCGATCACCAGGAAATTGCGGCAATCGGTACGGCACGTTCAAAATTTTTTATGGATATTAATCGCGTAGTCATGAAATTTAATAAGGAAGTTCATAAAATCGATGGGACAACCCATCCTGATACATTGTTAGTTGCTATTGCAGCAAACGAAGAACTAATGATAGCATCTAATGATTATTTTGTTGATATTGAAACAAAAGGTGAACTAACAAGAGGCTACAGTTTAGTGGATAGGAATAACCGTAGTGAAAAATCACCAAATGTGCGTGTGTGCGAAGGTGTTGATAGAGAAAAGTTTAGAAATACGCTCATCAAAGTTTTATCAACGAATTCATACTGACAACGAAGAGAGGTTTGCTACAATGGAAATTTTATGGGGAATGACTGGAATTATAATCATATTATTTATTGCATTTCTACTTTCTAAAAGCAAGAAATCAATAAACTTTCGTACAGTTATCGGTGCACTAGCCATTCAATTTATTTTTGGCTTTATCGTATTAAAATGGGAATTGGGAAGAAACTTTTTTAAAGGGATCACTTCTATTGTTGAGCAAATTATTAATACATCAAACGATGGTATTAGCTTCCTATTTGGAGGCTTGCTTGGTATGGAAGGAGTTGGAATGATATTTGCGTTTCAAGTGTTGCCTGTCATTATCTTCTTTTCTTCACTAATTTCTGTTTTATTCTATATCGGGGTTATGCAAGTGCTAACAAAGGCGATCGGTGGCTTTTTATCACTTATCTTAAAGACAACAAAGCCAGAGTCATTATCAGCAGCAGCAAATATATTTGTAGGCTTGACAGAGGCTCCACTTGTCGTTAAACCATATTTGGAAAAAATGACAAAATCAGAGTTATTTGCGGTGATGACTGGAGGAGCAGCTTCTGTTTCAGGTACAGTACTTGTCGGTTACTCGCTACTTGGTGTGCCATTAGATTATTTACTTGCGGCGGCATTTATGGCTGCACCTGCAGGTTTGTTAATTGCTAAAATGTTAGTACCAGAGACAGAAGTGCAAGAAGAGCAACTAATTAAGATTGATGCAGAAAAAGATGCACAAAATATTGTTGATGCAGCTTCTAACGGTGCAATAGTTGGACTTAAACTTGCATTGAACATTGGCGCATTGTTATTGGCGTTTATTTCACTTATTGCATTGGTGAATCTTGGGCTAGACTGGGTTAGTGGCCTGTTTGGATTTGAGGCAATTACCATTGAGCAAATACTTGGATACGTGATGGCACCCCTAGCTTTTATTATCGGAGTACCTTGGGATGAAGCGGTACAAGCCGGTTCTTTTATTGGTCAAAAGTTCGTTTTAAATGAATTTGTTGCGTTTAGTAACTTTGGAGCAGAAATTGAACATTTCTCAGATAAAACAGTAGCAGTTATTACGTTTGCCTTATGCGGATTTGCTAACCTAGCAAGTATGGGGATGCTCATTGGAGGAATTGGTGGGCTTGCTCCATCGCGAAAAAATGATTTAGTAAGGCTGGCATTTCTAGCCATTATTGGTGGAACGCTAGCAAATTTATTGAGTGCAGCAATAGCAGGAATGCTAATTTGATAAATATGAATGAATTAGTGGTGAGCAGAAAGAGGATGAGGAAATGGATAAGATAATTCTGGATGTTGATACCGGAGTGGATGATGCCCTTGCTATTTTAATGGCAGTAGAAAGTGGACAATTAGAAATAGCAGGAATAACAGCTGTTAATGGGAATGTACCACTCGAACAAGTTATGGTAAATAGCAAAAAGGTATTACAATTGGCTGGAAGAAGTGATATCCCAGTTTATCGTGGAGCTGGCCAACCACTTTTGAAAGGAGCCTTCCATGAGTTTGGTGTTCATGGAGATGATGGAATAGGTGGATCGCTTCAAAACATCGTTCCACGAGTAGAGGATCCAGTATTATTTGCTCCTGATTTTATGATTGAACAGGCAAAGAAATTTCCAGGAGAATTAACATTAATTATGGTTGGCCCGTTGACTAATCTTGCTTTAGCTTTACGTAAAGAGCCAACTCTCCCTCAGTTAGTGAAGCAAGTTGTTGTGATGGGGGGGCTTGTTTCTGAAAGCGGTAGAGGAAATACGCTACCAACTTCAGAATTTAATATCTTTGCAGATGCAGAGGCGGCAAAGATTGTATTTCATTCTGGAATGCCTATAAAATTAGTCAGCTTAGACGTAACCATGAAAACCTTTCTTACGAAAGAACACATTGAACAATTGCAAGGGTCTTTGTATTATGATTTTGTAATGAAAAGCACGGAGGTTTATCGTAAGTATAGCATGGATAATTATGGACAGAATGGTTGCGCACTTCATGATCCATTAACCGTCGGGGTTGTTCTTGATCCTTCGCTTGTTAAAACGGCAAAATACTTTGTGGACATTGAAACAAAAAGTGAGTTGAGCTACGGACAAACCATTTGTGATTTTCTCCACCTATGGAAAAAAGAACCAAATATTGAAGTGTGCTTTGCAGTAGATGCAGATCGATTTACTACTCTCTTTTTAGATACGTTAAAGAAGCAATTGTGACCCGTGAGCTTGGGGAAATATATGTATTTGTCTTAGAATAGGGTTGGAATATAGCTAAAACGGTCCATTAAAAAGGCGAACAATGTAATACGCTATCACTTGAAATATATGTAGACGCCTTGAAAAAAATGCGATGTATCGCTGCCCTTCCATATATGAGGGAGAAAAGGCATCGGTGAGTCTCCAAAGTAAGTTAGGCGAGGAGACTCACCAGCCATTCGCAGCACAGCGAAGTATATTTCCGGAATAGCTTAGTTATATTTTTCTTTAATGAAAACACGTTTGATTCCGTCTTTTTTACTTAATCATAAAAAGTCATATACGCTTTGACGTTTGTACTGTGAAGTTTTTTTTACATAAAATTCCGCTTCATTATTAGATCCATCCACATATCCACCAATATTCCTAAAGATTGCACATTCATCATGAGATAAATACCTTTCGCCTACAAAGTCGTCTCCAACAGGATCATCTTCCCATAATTTATACCATCCCGATGGCCCAGCTGTTAAGCAATACTTAAAATCACCACCAGTGGACTCGGCAATGCCAGTAGTATTAAAAAATATGGAAGAACCAATATAATCCCATGTTCCAGTAACGTTTGATTTTGCTGAAATCAATGAAAGCGATGCAAAGAAAATTGTTGCAAATGCTATCAGAATCGCTACTACTTGTTTCATAAATTCTCTTTACATTATTAAAATGAATGGTAAAATGTTTCGGACGGATATTATAATTTTAATTATTTTCCGCCTATTTAGTTATAATAATAGACAATTAACTAGATTATTGACAGAAGATATAGATTATGATATTTAAACTATGATATTATTAATTATTCAGAACCGATTAAAAAGGAGAGAAGCTAAAATGGAAAAGAAGCAATTCAAAGCCGAATCTAAGAGATTACTAGAGTTGATGGTGAATTCGATATATTCCCAACGTGAGGTGTTTTTGCGTGAGTTAATATCCAACGCTAGTGATGCCATGGATAAAATGTACTATCGAAGTTTGACGGATGAGAATTTATCTTTTAATAAGGATAGTTATTACATACAGATCATTCCAAATAAAGAAGAGCGTACACTGAAAGTAATAGATACTGGAATTGGAATGACAAAGGATGAATTAGAAACAAATCTTGGTACGATTGCTAAGAGTGGATCATTCGCTTTTAAAAATGATACAGAATTAAAAGATGGGCATGACATTATTGGTCAATTCGGTGTGGGTTTTTATGCTGCATTTATGGTTGCTGATGTAGTAACAGTCATTAGTAAAGCCTTGGACAGTGAAGAAGCATATAAATGGGAATCAACTGGTACAGAAGGATATTCAATTACTTCATATGAGAAGGAAGAGATTGGAACCGAAATCATTTTAAAGATAAAGGATAATACGGAAGACGAGTCGTATGATTCCTATCTAGAAGAAGCTCACTTAAAAGAAATTATTAAAAAATACTCTGACTTTATTCGTTATCCAATCAAAATGGATGTAACAAAAAGTAAGCCAAAGGATGAAGAAAGTGATGAGTATGTTGATTATGTAGAAGAAGAAACGATAAATAGTATGGTTCCAATTTGGAAGAAGAATAAAAATGAATTAACAGACGAGGATTATGAAAATTTCTATCAGGAAAAGCGATATGGCTTTGACAAGCCTTTAAAATCCCTTCATATAAATGTAGATGGTACTGTTAGGTATAATGCTATTTTATTCATACCTGAAAATACACCTTTTGATTATTACTCAAAAGAATTCGAAAAAGGGTTAGAGTTATATTCCAATGGGGTACTAATCATGAATAAATGTGCGGACCTTCTGCCTGACTATTTTAGCTTTGTTAAAGGAATGGTAGATTCAGAGGACTTATCACTGAATATTTCTCGGGAAATGCTACAGCATGATCGTCAATTAAAGGTAATAGCGAAAAATATAACGAAAAAAATAAAGACTCAACTATTGCATTTGTTAAGAGATGATCGAGAAAAGTATGAAAAATTCTATGATTCATTCGGTAGACAATTAAAGTTTGGAGTATATAACGAGTTTGGAGCAAATAAAGAAACGTTAAAAGATTTATTATTATTTTACTCCTCTAAAGAAAAGAAATTAGTCTCACTGGATGAATACGTTAAACGCATGCCTGAAGACCAAGCCTATATTTATTATGCTTCTGGTGAATCCATTGAACGAATTGAGAAATTACCACAAACTGAAATGGTAGCAGATAAAGGGTATGAAATACTATATTTCACTGAAGAAATTGATGAATTTGCTATTAAAATGCTCATGAACTATCAAGATAAGGAATTCAAATCTGTTTCTAGTGGCGATCTTGGTTTAGATGAAGAGACAGATAACGAAACAGATAAAGATAAGCAGGAAGAAAATAAAGAACTCTTTGCATTTATGAAGGAGAATTTAGCGGGTAAGGTAAAGGATGTGCGTGCATCCAAACGTTTGAAATCTCACCCTGTTTGTCTATCTGCTGATGGAGATATATCTTTAGAAATGGAAAAAGTGTTGAATTCCATGCCAAATAACCAGCAAGTTAAAGCGGATAAAGTATTGGAGATAAACACGAACCATGATATTTTCCAAGCATTACAAACGACATTTGCGAATGACAAGGACAAAACAGCCCTGTATACAAACCTATTATATAATCAGGCTTTACTTATAGAGGGGATGCCTGTAAATGATCCAGTTGCATTTACGAATGATATCTGCAAGGTTATGATTTGATAGATTAGTGATAGGTCTCAGACAATACACAACTTCTATACCATACGAACAATCATATTATCCAACATATAACTGGCAGTAAGATCCACACTTCAAACAATAAAATAAAACCAATATTGGTAAGTGTGGACTAACTACCAGTAAATATCCGATGGATTCAAAGGCATTTAGATATACCATTGTGGTACTAGCAATCAGTGGGGGGTAAGTACCCCCGACTGATTGAAGTTTTACTTTATAAGTTAAGAAAGTATAAAATCAGTGCAATGACTGCGTTAAGCCAAGTAGTTATTTTGAAATGTTTGATGTATATTGGCAATGCTCCGACTAATTACTTCGCTTTCCGCGGGCACGGCCTCAA
>NZ_JAWDHA010000042.1:0-36132 GCF_034190895.1 Virgibacillus sp. M23
TGCTAGCGTTGTAGAGCCTGATAATAGCGAAGGCCGGCCACTTCAACTCCTGTGGGAAATGTTTGACCTGAAGATCCACTTTTTTGAGCGGGTTTTGCTAAAAAAGTTAGCTGAAGGACAAACCCCATGGAAAGGGAAGTGGGCAGCCGGAGTGGTGGTTAAGCAGTAGCTATTATTCCATAATAGCTACTAGAGGAAGCGTAAATCTGAGCATTTAGTGATAAGGACTGAGCGAATTTTGTTCCGTTTTTCTTAGGGGTTTGTTTAAGAGCTTATCAAACAAATTAGAACAATAAAAGCCGAATAAATTCGATCGTTTGCTAGGGTGGTTACTTGGTTACTCCCAACGTTTCGAATTTTTCCGGCTTTTCCTTTGTCCTAGCTGCATTTGATCAATCGTAAAATAATCTATATCTTAATGGCTCGGTTGTTTTAAGCTTAACCTACCATCTGTAATGTTATAAACTTTATCACAGTAATCAATTAAGCGTGTATCATGCGTTACTACAATCGTTGTTTTGTCGTTTTTCGTGGTCGCTTCCTTTAACATCTCCATTACTTCAAAGGCGCGATCTGAATCAAGGGAAGCAGTCGGTTCGTCTGCAAGAATAATACTTGGATCTGTATACAATGCTTTTGCAATCGCAACACGCTGTCTTTCTCCTCCCGATAAATCAGAAGGAAAGCTGTTTAAGAGATCTTCGATTCCTAAGGATTGATAGAGCTCTTTCAGCTTCTCTGCAGATAAGTTATGCTTTTTCACTTTATCTAACAGTTGCATTTGCTGACTTACTGTTAAGAATGGCACTAGATTTGAAGCTTGTAAAACAAAGCCAATTTCACGTAAGCGGATGGCTGAACGTTTTTTCTCCTTTAGGCTGGTAATATCCATTTCATTAATAATAACCTTTCCGTTTGTAGGTGTTTGTAAGCCGCCAGCAATAGTTAAAAAGGTGCTTTTACCTGAACCGGATGGGCCAATTACCGCGATTAACTCTCCTTTTTCTGCTTGGAAATTTGTAGGTTTTAATGCTTCTATTTCTGTGTGACCTGAGCCAAAAAATTTATTTACCTGGTTCATCTCAAGAATAGCCATGTCTTACCCTCCAATCGCCTTTAGCGGGTCTATTTTAACAATCGTTTGTATTGAAAATAAAGCACCTAACACGGATACAAATATAAGTACAATGCCATATACCAGCAGGTCAAGAAAATTAAATGCTACTGGAACAGCTGCAGGTAAGAAGAAGCCTGTAATCATTGTGAGAATAAAGCCGATAATTACTCCAGCAATAGCTAATAAGAATGTTTGAGCTATAACAGAGCGTGCTAAATAACTGCTTGAAATCCCTTGGGCTTTCATCACACCAAAGATACTGACCTTTTGAATCGTTAATACGTATAAGAAAATAGCCAGTACGACTGCTGAAATTATAAACAAGAAATAAATCATAAATGTTAACGTTAAGTTTTGTTCCGAATAGCCAGGTAGATTTTCGATAAATGTTGTCGTATCTACCACTTGTAATTCATCCGGTACTTCTATATCAGACAGATTATCGGTACGTAGTATGAAGGCATTTATTCGATCTTCATAGTTTTCTGCGGCTTTGCCATAACGAACCTTTTGTAATGTATACAAATCGGTATAAAGAACTGGTGCTGCATTAAATTTTGCATTATTTGTAAAGCCGACGATCGTTAAATCTTCTTCCGTAGAAGAAAGACTTAGTTTGTCACCAAGCTTAAATCCTTCATCTTTTAAAGATTCATTGGCAATAACTTCTCCTTCCTTAGCAAAGGCATCGCCTTCAATGACATTTGGCATAATAAACTCTTCTTTATCAATGCCAAAAATAGAAACATTAGATTTATGATCATCCGAAGTAGCAATGGAATTAATCTGTGCAAGGCTAGCGTATTCATCCACACCTTCACCATTATAATCATCTAAGGTCAAACTAGACTGAGGTAAATTAATATCGGATTCCTCTGTTAATATCACGCCTTGGCCATCCCATTTATCTACCGCTTCTTTATTCATATTTTCTAATCCATTTGCTAATCCTGATAAAAAGAAGACAAGATAGGATACAAGCATTAATACACCAACAATTAAAGTGAAACGTAATTTGTTATTCTTGATCTCATTCCATGCTAAAAACATCGTTTCTCCTCCTGAATAAGACGGTTTAATGAATCATTCTTAGATAATCCTCTATTCTATAATAGTATAGGAATGTAGGATTTAAGCAAAGCGGATACACTTGAATAGCTATAAAAGGATTTTATTTGAGCTGCATAGAATATGTATATTAGATTATGGTTACTTCGATGTCGAATTCTTTAAAAAGGAGTGCATGTGAAGATGTATGAACTAAAGACGAAAGAAAATGATGGTAGTGTTATCGAATTTATTGAACAAGTAGCGAGTCCAAGAAAAAAGGAAGATGCCTACAGGCTATTAGATATTTTTACAGAAGTAACAGGTTATCCTGCAAAAATGTGGGGAACAAGTATTGTTGGTTTTGGGTCCTACCATTATAAATATAAGAGTGGACATGAAGGTGATGCAATGCTTGCTGGCTTTTCACCAAGAAAGGCTAAATTTAGTCTATATTTCGCTACCGGAGACGAAGAGCGAGAGATATTATTGCAGAAACTTGGAAAACATACGAGTGGGAAAGCATGTGTCTATATTAACAAGCTATCAGATATTGATATTGACGTATTGAAGCAATTAATTCATCAATCTGTTGTTTTTTTAAAGGAAAGATATACTTTAAATGGATAAGCGTTAAAAAACAAAACGAGCATTTCGAAAGCCGACTATTCATTTTTTCTTAATCGCAATCTGAAACAACTATACTGAAAGCATTCTACGGGGGATGCTTTTTTCTTCGTTTAGCTGAAACTATTTCTTCGATAGGATCGTCAAACGAACAAGCAAACAACAGCAATGGATGAGGGGGGAATTATGGAACGAGAAAAAGAAAGGGTATTAGAGGAAGTCATGATTATGTATGGAGATGAATTGGTCCGACTTGCATTTCATTATGTGAAAAATGTAGAGACAGCAAAGGATATTGTCCAATCCACGTTTATTAAATGTTATCAGCATTTGGATTCCTTTCGCTATGAGTCTTCACTAAAAACATGGCTGTATCGGATAACGATCAATGGCTGCAAGGATTATTTGAAAAGCTGGCATCATCGAAAGGTGCAGGCAGTTCAACTTATTCAGGATGTCGCAGGCGCTATCTTTTCATCCGTAGAAGATAATGTTATTCAGAAAGAAGCAAAGGAGGAACTGCAGCAGGTAGTTTATACGTTACCAACTATCTATCGTGAAGTTATTTACTTGTACTATTATCAATCTTTTCAAATTGAAGAAATTGCTGACATGATGGAATTGAACACAAGTACAGTAAAAACAAGGTTGAAAAGAGCTAGACAACGATTGAAAACTAAATTGGAGGTGAACTATCATGGGTAAAAAAGAGAGAGAATACATTTCGTTTATCGAGAATGAATCGTTAACATTCACAGAAGCAGATCGTCAACAGACATTACAGCAGATTCATACAGCAAAGAAAAAACGGAAACGAACGTCTACGTCTTATATCGGTCCTACGATTGCCACTATGCTGATCGTGATCTTAGCAATTGGAGTAATAATGCCTTCACTTTATACGAAGGACAATCAAGCAGTATCTACTGACGTAAAAAACACATTTTCTGTGTTAATATTGGCGGAAGAATCTCATCGATCTGTATTTCAGCTGGTACTTACATATAATTCTGCAATGGAAAGTATAAAACTAGTTCCAATACCTCGAGATGCCTATGCAACCATTATTGATGCACATAATGACAATATGCGGAAGGATAAAATTGCGAATGCAATGGCTTATAATCAAGAGATCGAACCCGTGATAGCAACCTTCGAAAATTATCTCGATGTTCCGATCGATTACTATGCTGTCATTTCAACAGAATTTCTAAAGGATTGGGTTGAAACGGATAAGCACAGGAGTACTACCAAAATGGTTTGGGATAAAATTAACTATAAGGAAAATAGTAGTAAATTGGTAGAACAATTGACAGAACAAATTGAATCAACAAATTTATCATCTGCGAAGTTAGACAAGATAAGAGATGGTATTCATTCCTTTTCCATTGAGACAAAGGATATAACGATTAAAAAGAAAAAAATAACAGTGGATGGGATTTATTATGAAAAAATAGATGAGGGTGTATTGAATCAGATTTCAAATGAATTAAACGAGCATTTAAATGAAAAATAATAAACGATTATTTAGCTCATCCTAGGTAGTGTGCTATTTTTATTCAGCATATAACTGGCAGTAATACCCCGACTTCAAGCAATAGAGAGAGAAACCAAAATCGGTAAGAGAGGGATCGACTGCCAGTAAATGTCCGATTGGTTCAAAGGCTTTTAGGTCATACCCTTGTGGTACTAATCATCCGTTGGGTATAAACAACCCTCCCACGGATGGTAGTTTCACTATATGAATGAAGTTTAGTTAATGGACAAGTAGAAGGAAACGTGGTATATTTATATTTAATTAAAGATATCTTAATTAAAAGTATTAAACCAGTTAGTAAATGAGGAGGTAATGACATGCAAGGATTAAAGGGAATACATCATGTTACAGCGATTACGAGCAGTGCAGAAAAAAATTACGAGTTTTTCACATATGTTCTTGGCATGCGTTTAGTGAAGAAAACAGTTAATCAGGATGATATTCAGACATACCATCTATTTTTCGCTGATGATAACGGGAATCCAGGTACAGATATGACCTTCTTTGATTTTCCCGGCATTCCAAAAGGGTCACATGGAACGAATGAGATCTACAAAACATCCTTCCGAGTTCCATCAGACGCAGCATTAGATTATTGGGTGCAACGCTTTGAGCGTTTAGAAGTTAAGCATACAGGTATTAAGGAGCAATTTGGCAAAAAGTCTCTATCCTTTGTGGATTTCGATGATCAACAATATCAATTAATCTCTGATGAAGCTAATGAAGGTGTTGATTCCGGTATTCCTTGGAAAAAAGGACCGATTCCATTAGAATATGCAATCACAGGTTTAGGACCAATCTTTGTTCGTATTGCTAACTTCGATTACTTTAAAGAAATGATGGAGAACGTGCTACAGTTTAAAGAGATTGATCAAGAAGGATCATTTCACCTGTTTGAAGTTGGGCAAGGTGGTAATGGTGCACAGGTTGTAGTGGAATATAATCCAGTGCTACCTAATGCACGGCAGGGTTTTGGTACAGTGCATCATGCCGCATTCCGTGTAGAAGACCGAAACGTTTTAGAGGATTGGATTAACCGTATGGAGAATTTTGGGTTTCAAACATCAGGGTATGTCAACCGCCATTTCTTTGAATCCTTATATGTCCGGGTAGCTCCACAAATTCTATTTGAATTTGCAACAGATGGACCAGGGTTTATGGGTGATGAGCCTTATGAAACTTTAGGAGAAAGCTTATCACTTCCACCGTTTCTTGAACCAAATCGAGCAGAGATAGAGGAAATGGTTCGTCCAATTGATACGATAAGAAGTACGATTACGTTTACAAAAGAATAAACAAGAGGAGAGTGTTTTCTTACTCGCACAACAGGAGGAATACACTCTTTTCACTGTCTAGGAAATTACAAAATTAGCCCATGTGGTTAAATAGGGTGCGTGTTTGAGCCACATCCAGCTCCAGCGCCTAGAAACTAGGCGACTTCATGAATCGCCTGACGATAAGTCAGCATCGGCTCGCAAGCTCACCGTGATCCCTTAATCTCCGTTTTCTCGCTCCAGTCGCTACGCTTCTAATCAGGCGTTTGCGCTTTTGTTCTAAGTTAAGAAAGTATAAAATCAGTGCAATGACTGCGTTAAGCCAAGTAGTTATTTTGAAATGTTTGATGTCTATTGGCAATGCTCCGACTAATTACTTCGCTTTCCGTGGGCACGGCCTCAACTAACTTTGCAAAGAAGAACACGTTGCAAAGTGGATTTTCGGCTCGCGCTAATCCCGCAGGAGTCTACGTAATTAGTCTCCGCTATGAGAAGGTGCAACAATTCTTGTCATAAGTAATAGGTTGACTTTTTTTACAATGGGTAAAGTGAAAATCGTTATCCGTGAGTATAAAAGCAGCTGTGTTACTTCATGCTAGCGTTGTAGAGCCTGATAATAGCGAAGGCCGGCTACTTCAACTCCTGTGGGAAATGTTTGACCTGAAGATCCACTTTTTTGAGCGGGTTTTGCTAAAAAAGTTAGCTGAAGGACAAACCCCACGGAAAGGGAAGTGGGCAGCCGGAGTGGTGGTCAAGCAAGCAGTAGCTATTATTCCATAATAGCTACTAGAGAAAGCGTAAATCTGAGCATTTAGTGATAAGGACTGAGCGAATTTTGCTCAGTTTTTTTTACTGTTTCATTTAGTCCCTAGCTTTACTCCTACAAGCATGTGATTCAATTGATTTACCATTTTACTTGCCTCAGGTAGGGATTCTCTTAAGTAGTATCGAATTAATTCAACAGTGTCTTTTATCAATATAGTTAAAGGCTTTTAACTAAGGAAAGAGAGATGTGTTTATGGAAAAGTATACGATTCATTCTGGATCAGCTGCTGATATCGATTTCTTATGGGAGATGCTTTATCAAGCAATATATGTTCCTGAAGGTGTGGATCGACCATCAAGAGCAATAATAAAAGATCCAGCCTTAGAGAAATATGTTCGCAATTGGGGAAGAGATGGAGATATTGCTCTGATTGCCCTGGATGAGACAGGAAACCATGTAGGCGCAATATGGACGCGCTTATTTAATGAGAAAAATCAAACCTATGGTTATATTGCTGATGATACTCCTGTGCTTAGTATGGCAGTTTTACCTGATTATAGAGGGAAAGGAATTGGCACGCTACTTCTTAATGAATTGCTGAGAAGGCTCACAATAGCTGGGTATCCTGCAGTATCATTAAGCGTTGATCCCAATAATACTGCTGTACAGCTGTACAAGCGCTTTGGTTTTATAAAAGTAGGGCTTAATGGAACGTCATGGGATATGAAAGCAGAATTACATCGTTAAGTAAAGGTTGCATGTGACATAACATACAACCTCACGCTATTTCTTTCTTATCCGCATATAACTGGTCATACCCCCCACTTCAAGCAATTGAAACTAATATTGGTTAAGTGGGGGAAAACAAAACCCCAATAGATTGAAGTTTCACTTTATAAAGAAGCTAATGACAATTCCCATGTTAACACCAATTAGAAAAGAAATGGAAAAAAGCCCTATTCCCATTCCTGTCCAGGGACCAATCGCAAATATACTAATGATGAATAATGCAAAACTGGCGAAGTTCAATAGTGTTGTAATTATATAAAGTCCTACACGATTCATGTATCTTGCTAAAAGAATGATAATGGAAGCAGTAATTAATCCTGTTAGAATAAATGGTAACCAGCCCTCTAAAAGAATTCTGAACATATGCAGTCCTCCGGAATTCGTTATTGGATCAGCCATTGCATACCATAATAATATTTTCATCAGGATCTTTTACGGCTGTAAACGCTGTTATGGGTGATGTGATTTGATAGTTCGGTTTTTCTACAAATCGAAATGCCGCTTGAATATCATCTGTATGAAAGTTGTATAATGGGTGTGGAGACGGAGTAACTTTTTGAACTTTTCCTCTAGGCCCGGCATCTAATATCAACCCCGTATGATGATTGATATCAAGCTTATAAACAGGTTGGTTTAGATGTTCTGCTTGATACTTCTGCCCTAATAAATCACAATACCATTTTACCGATCTGTGCAATTCACTAACGCTGACAAATATTGTATTAACCTGATTTTTAATGGGACTATTCACTTCACCACACTCCTTTTACATAATAGCTTAATCTTCAAAACGTACATTTCTATCCCACACATAGCTACAGTAGTAAGCCCCCATCAGGCATTTAAGTCATACCTTTGTGATACTAACCATCAGTGGGGATAACAAAACTCCCACTGATTGAAGTTTTACTTGTAATAATTTTTTCTATTCTGATTTTATAAGAAAATAATTCAATTGTCGATGAAATAATGGAAATGCTTAAAGGAATTCTTTGATTTAAATCGAATACTATTAATAGGTATTTAGGTCAGGAGGAACGTAACGTGCCAAGTTATTCTTCAGAAATGGATGAAGTGCTATTTTATATAAAAAGGCATATTGATGAAGACCTATCGCTTGCTCGATTAGCACGCTATGCAGCTTACAGTCCTTATCATTTTTCCCGTATCTTCAAAGCATATGTTGGTTTGCCCCCTCATTATTACGTTGCTTCTATTCGTTTACAGAAGGCAAAGGATTTATTGTTAAAGACAAACTTAAGTATCCGTGACATCGGTATGGAGATCGGCCAGCAAAGTCTTGGTACCTTTACAACAAGGTTTTCAAACCGGGTAGGTATGTCACCATCTGCGTTTCGTCATTCACCACAGGTAGCGAACAAGCATTTGACATCCTTGAATCAACTGGCGACATGGAAACAAACAAGCATTGTTAAAAAAGCACATAACTATGTTACAGGAACAATTGATGCAGAAGTTCCGTTCAGTGGAGTTATTTTAATAGGATTGTTTCCGAAGCCAATTCCAGAGGGAATGCCGAAATATGGTACACTACTGTCGACATTAGGTGAATTTTCATTTTCTAATGTGAAGCCAGGTCGTTACTATTTAATGGCAACTGCGGTAACTTGGGATTCGCAGGCAACAGATATTTTGCTCCCACACACTACACTAAGAGCTAAAATCCATCATCCAATTGTAGTGCAGCCTCGTTCATCTGTACCACACCTGTATGTAACACTTCGTGCACCACGTTTAAATGATCCGCCTATATTAGTTTCCTTGCCCGTGCTAATGAATAATTTCCTGCGTCAGCAAGGTTAAAGTTCAAGATTGGAAGCTGGACTTTATTCTTCTAATACAAATTATGGAAATCGATAAGTTGCTGATAAGACTAGAGTAAGAGAATGGTGATGAGGTTGGAACATAACTAAATTGGTTTTTTCTGTATCGCCTTGTTAGCTGTTAAAGTAGCAGTTGGTAGGCTCGATGTGGTATTCTTTCATTATACGAATAGGGTACATTTTCTATAGGATACTAATTCGAACGGAACGATATAATAGTAATATTTCTATAAGCATAGACAACAATAGAAATACACCCAAAGCTGGTATACCGTTACATAACAGGATTTCCTTACTCCTATAACTAAGGAAGGAGGTTTTCATGATGGATAAACCTTTATTTGATATTCCGCATCAAACCTATTCTATGCTCAGTCAAGCGGAGCGCTATTTATTGGAATTTATACACCAACATCTTGACGAGATAGCTACCATGTCAATTGTTACGTTAAGTGAAAGAGCAAATGTGTCTACAGCTACGATTGTCAGACTGATGAAGAAAATAGGCTATAACGGCTATACATCTTTTAAATATCGTTTAAAACAGGACAAGAAAATGGAGGACACCCATGATTGGCTTGGAAATATTGACGACGATATTAAACAGGTAATTAAGAAAAATGAGGAAGAGGTTACGAAAACCATCCAGCTACAAAGCATTGGTCAAATTGAAGATGCCGTCCAAAAAATATTTAATGCAGAACGAGTCTATATTTTTAGCCGTGGCTTTTCAGAAATGATTGCAAAAGAAATGATGGTAAAATTACAGGCTTTAGATAAAATATGTGAAACACATGAAGACCCTAATATCATTCGTGTGAAGTCTCGTAAAGTAGGAAAAAATGATATAGCTATTTTTGTATCGTTAAATGGTGAAACACCTGAGCTTGTGGAGGCATGCCAAAACTTAAATATGAGACAAGTAACAACGATTACACTAACTACCAAGGTTGACTCGTCACTTAGTAGATTATCTGATATGACTCTATTAGGGTATAAAACAGATCATTCCCTTTTTCCAGAATATGAAGTTCGTTCAAGACTTTCACTTAATGTAATAGCTAGAATACTTCTTGATTCTTACGTAATCCGTACAAAAAAATAAATGCAGTTCTGTGATAATCCGATATTGATTATTCTTCTAAGGAGCATTCCGTTAATTATTGGGAAACATCCTTTTTTCTGAATATCGTCTGAGGCTAGGATAAAAAAACAATTTCTTTACTCAAAATACGAATAATCATGTAATCCCACATATAACTGGTAGTAAGACCCCGACTTCAAGCAATAAAGACAAACCAAAATTGGTAAGTGTGGGAATGACTGCATTAAATGTCCGATTGGTTCAAGGACTTTTAGGGCATACCCTTGTGGTACTAACAATTAGTGTGGGATAGACAAAACGCCCATATTTATACACAGGCTCAAATTTTATATTTTCCTAAATCGCTAAAAGGCGAATGATAATTATTATCAAATAATTATCGTTCGTCTTTTATTGCTTCTTCATTCCTTTTTTAGCTTTTTTCCCCGCATATAACTGCCAGTAAGACCCCTGCTGCTAAGTAGTTTCACTTAATATTTTCACAACGCCATAGTGGCAAGCAGCTTCATTAACGCTACTAAAATTTACTAGGTTTGTCATACCTTCGCATCCTTTCACTGCAAAGGTTTACATAAGCTGAAAACATTTACATAAATGAATATGAGATACTTTACTTAACAACAAAGAAAGAGGGTGAAGCTGTGATTTATACCTGTACAATGAACACAGCTATTGATTTATACGTAGCCATAGACAACTTGAAACCAAATAGAGTAAATCGTACGTTTGATGAAGATTATCAAGCAAATGGAAAAGGCGTCAATGTTTCTATTATGCTTCAAAAAATGGGAATAGAAAATACAGCATTAGGATTTATCGGTGGATTTACAGGTAAATTTATTGAAGAAGAATTAACTAAGCAAGGGATTAACAGTGATTTCATCAATGTGGATGGAATAACACGAATTAATGTGTTTGTAAATGCCGATGAGGAATATAAAATTGTCAATCAAGGTCCAGAAGTTGGGCAAAAAGATGTTGATAACTTACTACAAAAAATAAAGGCTATTCCAAAGGGAAGTATATTAATCGTTTCAGGAAGCTTACCTAGGGGAGTAGAGGAGAGTATTCTTGTAGATATAGCCAAAATCTGTGCTGAAAATGACGTTAACCTTGTAATTGATTCAAGCTCATCTATTGTATTAGAAACTCTTCCGTATCGTCCTTATTTATTGAAGCCAAATGAAGAAGAGCTTGCTCATTTAGTTGGAAAAGATATGCCGTTATCAGAGCAAGAAATAATCGTTTATGGTAAGGAGCTCTTATATAAGGGAGCTAAAAACGTCATTATATCTAGAGGAGGAAATGGAGCAATTTTCTTAAATGACAATCATTTAGTAAACGTTAGTTCACCAGTTGGAGAAGTAGTAAATACGGCATGCTCTGGAGACTCTTTGCTCGCCGCGTTTATTGCAAAAACAATGGAAAACGCTCCATTAGATGTAACGTTAAAATATGCAGTTGCTACTGGAGCATCTACAGCTTTTTCTAAAGGTCTTAGTGACTTATCAAATATAGCAGAACTTATGAAGCAAGTTTCCATCACTAATAATAGGGGGGATTAAGTATGGTTAAAAAGAAAATTGTTGCAGCTACAGGTTGTCCAACAGGTATTGCACATACATTTATGGCTGCAGAAGCGCTTAAAAAAGCTGCAGAAAAAATGGGTGTGGAGATTAAAGTGGAAACACATGGTCAGGTTGGTGTTGAAAATGCCTTATCTCCTGAGGAAATAAAGGAAGCAGATGGTGTTATTATTGCTGCAGATAAGGATGTACAGGCGTATCGATTTCATGGAAAGCCCTTAGTCGATGTACCAGTTTCGAAAGGCATTCGTTCTCCAGAAGAACTTATTAATCAAATAGTTAATCAAGAAGCTTCTACTTATTATGACTCAGATTATCAAGAGTCAGGTAATGAGGCAGATAAAATGGAAGTCGATGAGAGGGATCAGGCTACCAAGCAAAATAGACGATGGGTTCATTCAATATATAAGCACTTAATGAATGGCGTATCACACATGCTCCCATTTGTTGTAGGGGGTGGAGTGCTCATTGCAGTTTCCTTCCTGTTCGGTATCTATTCGGCTGACCCGGACCATGAGCAGTACAATGAATTTGCAGCATTGTTAAATCAAGTTGGTGGATTAGGTTTTAGTTTAATGGTGCCGATATTGGCAGCTTTTATTGCCGAATCCATTTCTAAAAGGCCGGGGATGGTTGTTGGCTTCATTGGTGGGCTATTGGCAGATGAAGGTGGAGCAGGATTTTTAGGCGGAATATTAGCAGGTTTTATTGCAGGTTATATCATTATTCTCCTGCAAAAACTGTTAAAAAAGATGCCGCACTCATTGAATGGATTGAAGTCCATTTTCTTGTATCCAGTTTTGGGAATCTTTCTAATTGGTATCGTTATGACGCCAATTATCCAACCATTAACAAGTTTAAACGAAGGATTAATGGACTTCCTAGCATCCGTACAATCAACAAATCCATTACTATTAGGATTAATTGTCGGTGCAATGTGTGGATTCGATATGGGCGGACCGTTTAATAAGGCGGCATATGTTACTGGGACACTATTATTATCCGAAGGAAATCTGTATTTTATGGCAGGGGTATCAGCAGCATGTATTGCACCACCGTTAATTATTGCTTTTGCTACAGTTATTTTTCCCAAATATTTTACAAAAGAGGAACGAAACGCTGGAGCTGTCAACTTTATATTAGGATCGACGCACATTACAGAGGGGGCTATCCCCTTTGCAGCTAAGAGCCCTTTAATTGTTCTGCCGATTATTATGTTCGGCTCCTCCATAGCAGCGATCATGACTTACATGTTCGGCGTTCAAGTGCCAGCGCCGCATGGTGGGTTTTTAGTCCTTCCAGTTGTTACAGGAGCTTTCCAATGGGTTTTATCTATTTTAGTAGGTTCACTAATTGGTGCTTTCCTATATGGTCTATATCGAAAAAAAGCAGCACACAATAAGCCAATTGAGGAGTGATCAGTATGAAACATTTAATTAATAAAGATTTTATTCTGCTTCAGGCGACAGCTTCTTCGCAGCAAGGTGTATTTCAAGCGATTGCTGACATTGCAAAAAAACATGGGATCGCCAGTTCAGCAGAAGCGATTATCGAAGGTTTAAAACAAAGAGAATTACAAAGTACAACTGGGTTCCAGGATGGTTTTGCAATCCCCCACACGCAGACGGAAGCGGTAGTGAAACCAGCGATTATTATTGTTCGCACAGAAACTGGTATTGAATGGGAATCTTTTGACGGTCAACCAGCATTCTTCTTTTTATCCCTGTTAATACCTAAATCAGAAGCTGGTTCAACCCATCTACAGGCATTATCTGCCTTATCACGCGCGTTGATGGATGAAGAAGTTAGACAATCGATGCTTGATGCAACAACAAACGAGCAGCTAGCAAATATTGTAGCAACTGCTATTTCAGGAGGAGAGATATAAAATGGGAATTATATCAACTACACCATTGTTAAACCAAGCTAAAAAGGGAAAATACGGAATTGTAGCGTTCAATGTCCATTCATTTGATAGTATTTACTGGGTACTAGAAGCGGCTGCAGAAATGAGATCACCAGTTATATTGCAAACAACTGTTGGTACGGTAAAATCACTCGGTGCAGAAAACATTGTGAAAGTTGTTAAGGCAGCCTCCGAATATTATCATGTTCCTACTGGCTTACACTTAGATCATTGTACTGATTATGAAGTGATTAAGCAGGCAATTCGAGCTGGTTATTCCTCAGTAATGATTGATGCCTCTATGCATCCATTTGCGGAAAATGTCCGCAGAACACAGGAGGTAATGGATTTAGCAGATTCACTTGGTGTAAATGTAGAGGCAGAGCTAGGGAAAGTAGGTGGAGTAGAGGATAATATTGTTGTATCAGAAGAAGATGCACAAAAAGCAGTTCCAACAGAATGTAAGGAATTTGTTCAAATGACAGGTGTACCTACACTAGCTCCGGCGATTGGAACTGCGCATGGTATTTATAAAGGTGAACCAAATATTGATTTTTCAAGGATTGAACAGATTGGTGAATTGGTAGATACTCCATTAGTATTGCATGGGGGATCTGCTGTACCAGAGGAAGATGTTCGGAAGTGTGTTTCACTAGGAATGGCTAAAGTAAATGTATCTACAGAATTAAAAAATGCATATTCCGAAGCAATAAGACAGCATTTTATAGAGGAACCAGAAAGTTTGGATCCACGAGCCTACTTACAAAAAGCAAAAGAAGCTGCAAAAGCTATGGTTGCTTCCAAAATACGGATGGTAGGAAGTGAAGGAAAAGTAGTTCCTTCTATTATTGAAGCATAAATTGACAAGATAGGGGATGTCTATTAAGGCAGTCCCCTATCATTTAGCTTCAATGATGAAAGGGGGAAAATAGGATGCAGTTGATTGCTATAGATTTGGATGGGACGCTTCTCTCCGAAAATGGAACGATTTCTGATGAGAATGTGCAGGCCATTCATGAGGTCCAAAGGAAAGATGACATTGTCGTGATTTCGTCTGGACGTTCGGTTCATGATACAAAAGAGATTCTTAGGCGTGCTGCTATAGATTGTCCAATTATTGCAGGTAATGGTGCAAAAGCATATGATAATGATAAACTTCTGTATCACTTATTCCTAACAAGTGATGTTATAGGTGACCTCATCGAGATACTTAAACAGCAATTAGTCTATTTTGAAATATACACGAAAGGTGGGATTTTAGTAGAAAGCCAAATTAGTGGGATCCTTGAACGAGAAAAAAGAGGAATACAGGATTTAGACGTAGCAATCGATTGGGTAGATCATATCATTGATATGCAAAACAGGCAGCACGGCTTACTACATGTTTCTAATTATAATGAAATCGATTATACGGATTTAGAGGTATATAAATTATTTGTTCTTTCTTTCGAAAAGCCAAAAAGGAATATACTCCAAAGTATTCTGAAAAATAGAAATGATATATCCATAACATCCTCAGGTAAACAAAAGATAGAAATAGCTCATCCTAATGCGAATAAGGGCTATGGCTTAAAGCAGATGGCAGATTATTTTAATATTCCCTTAAAGCATACAGTGGCAATAGGAGATAATTATAATGACGTACCTATGTTTTCTATTGCTGGAATGTGTATCGCGATGGAAAATGCTGAGGATGAAGTGAAACAACATGCCACCTACATTACGAAGCATCATGAAAACAATGGAGTCGGCTATGCCTTAAGGAAGTATATCTTAGAGGAATAGAAAATGCGAAAGGGGCAGGGGTAACACTTAATGCTCACTTCTAACGACTAAAATACGAGGCAAGAAAGTTTAAAAGAAAGTATCTATGTACCACTAAAAGGCGTTTATTAAAAACATGGAAATGATATAGAACAAAAAAGCTGAACGAATCTGAATATTCATTAAACCATTTCGAATATCGTTCAGCTTTTTGCTTCTTTCGTTTACTTTGGCATAGCTCATTTTTATTCCACATTTAACTGGCAGTAATATCCCTGCTGATTGAAGTTTTACTTTATGCTTCCGTTTTGACAGGCTTTTTCTTTTCTTTTTGACCCAATAATACCTTCTTTGATTTTTCTCTATTTTTCTTATTACTCAATACGTATAAGATGTCATTCTCTAAAATAACGGAATTACCAGTAGGAGTAATAACCTGTTTATCACGGATAATACCGATAATTAATGTCTCGTCAGGAAGTTCTATATCTATTAATGATGTATTAACTGCCGGAGATTGAGAGAATATCCTGACTTCCATGATCTCCGCTTCTGTATTTCCTAGATTAATGAGTTCCATTGAAGGTTTAGTAGGATCATTTTTATAGCCGGTTAATTTTAATTTTGTAGCTAGCCATGATAATGTGCTTCCTTGAACCAAAGCTGAAATTAATACAACGAAAAATACCGCATTAAAAATTAAGTCACTGTTATCTACTTCAGCAATGATCGGATAAGTGGCTAAAACGATAGGAACAGCTCCTTTTAGCCCAGCCCATGAAATAAACAATTTTTCTTTAACATTATATTTCATGAATACCATGGAAATAAATACGGCAATCGGTCTCGCGATAAACATTAAAATGATGGAGAGAATAATACCTTGCCAAAAGACTTCCGTAAGTTGACTTGGAAAAACAAGTAGTCCGAGGAGGATAAACATGACAATTTGCATCATCCATGCAAATCCTTCGTTGAATCGTAAGATAGAGAAACGATACATTAAATCACTATTACCAACAAATACAGCCATTACATAAACAGCTAATAAGCCACTTCCGCCTAAAAAGTCCGCTAGAAAGTATGTAGCTGTAGCCATACCAATAGCTAATGTTGGATATAGGCCGGCAGTATCAAGCTTAATATTATTGATAAGCATCACGGTTAGCTTACCGAGTAATAGTCCGATTAATAAGCCAAGTCCCATTTGTATAAAGAAGCTACCAATCGTACTCCAAATGGATGTTTCGGGTATTTGAATGAGCTCAATAAAGGAAACAGTAAGGAATACCGCCATGGGATCGTTGGAACCGGATTCTGCTTCAAGTGTAGATGTCAATTTCGTATTGATATTTTTATTACCAAGAACGGAAAAAACAGCAGCTGCATCTGTAGAACCAACAATGGCCCCGAATAACATTCCTTCAAGTAAAGATAGATCAAGAATATACATAGCAGCAAAGCCTGTTAATATGGTGGTTAATAAGACTCCTAATGTAGCTAACGAGCCTGCTGCTCCAAGGACAGGCCGAACCTGTTCCCATTTTGTTTGTGTCCCACCCTCAAATAAAATAATGATTAAAGCCATAATTCCGATTAGTTGGGTAAGCTCTACATTTTCAAAGAAAACAAATTTGTTAAGGCCCATACCAATTAAGAGGAACAACACGAGGGCTGGTAAGCCCAATCGAGTGGAGAATTTGGTTGCTAATACTCCGACAATGAGCATCGCAGAAAAGAGAAAGATGAGCATTTCTAAAGATAACATGTTGAACAGTCCTTCCAAAGAACATTCTACTACTATTATTATAACGATAAATGGACGTTTTGAGAAAAATGACGACTCATCCTTTTCGGAAGATCGCCGAAAAAAGGAATAATTTAGTTACTCTTACAAAGACTATAAATGGCTTGTTTAGAAGAGTATCTCGGCAGCATAAGGATTATTACCTGTTGTAATAAGATCCTAAAGCAATACCATTCATGTATATCTCTTTTAAACGCCTTTACTAAAGCTTACGTAGAAAGGAGTTATTTTATAATGGCTGATAAGAACAATCAATTTAAGGAAAATAGTAATCATGGAGAACATCGCAACGGTCGTAAAAGTCCATTTAAGAATAGTAATTCCCACGGCGGTAACGAACCAAACGAGTATGTGGATAAGAAAAAGAGATAGATGGATGTTGGTGAGGGTGGGACATAACGAAAATGGTTCATTCTAAAGACGAACAATAAACTACGCTATTTCTGGAGTAGCCTCGTTACACGAATATATTTTTTCGATGTTCGTTTTTTCTTCGATCAAAATCCTTTTGTCCCCACCTCTTTTTTAAATTAGGAATCGTCGTGTGTTATTTTTCATGGTTCAAATTAACCATTTTTAACGATTGCTTTACAAAAAATTAATACTTACTTGATATACTTGTTGATAATGAAGCAATGATGCAGGGGGAGTTTGCTTGAAGCAGGTTATTCAAAAATGGTTCCATAATACTACGCATGTTAGCAAACGGATATTGGAAAAATTAAGCTTACGAAGTCGATTACTCATGCTGTTTATTACGTTACTATTATTTTCTATGATAGCAGTAGGAGTTATTTCATACTTAAAAGCAAAAGAAACGACGATGACTTCGATTGAAAATCGTCTAATACGAGAGACGGAATTAATGGGTTATATCGCGGATAATTTGAAGTTTTTATATGTCAGTGATGATGCCTATTTTAAGCAACAGTTAGAAGCGAATGTGCGGTCACAGAAATTGAAATTAGCCGATGATGGAATGACCTCTCATTATTTTTACATAGAAGGCGGACAAGCAGTCCCCTTTAAAGTTAGTAAGGGAGAATTGCCTGTTATCTCCGAACAATTAGTAAATGATATCGTAGAAAAAAATAAGGGTTTGTTTCATCGAACAATAAATGACGAGGAATATACTATAACCTTTCAAGAGATGGAAGAAATCCAAGGGATATATGTTTTGCTTGTTCCTACTGCTTCATACATGGGGCCAGTTCATGAAATGGCTTATTTTACCTTTTTTATTATTGTTGTAAGCAGTATCATTACTATCCTTTTCATCATTTTATTTGTTCGTAGTGTAATAAAGCCTTTAATGGTATTGAGAAAGACAATGGAAGCTGTAAGAAAAGGCAATCTGCAGCAGGCTCCAGCTATACAAACAACATTACCAGAGTTTATATCCCTCCATAAAAGTTATGAAACAATGATTACTCATATGCGTACCATGCTTCATGAAATACAAGATACAACGGTAGACCTTAAGAAAGCTGGTGGAGAGCTACAAGTTTCTTCAGAATTGACGTTACATTCTGGAGAACAATTAAAGGAAGCGATTCATGTGGTAAAGCAAGGTGCTGAACAGACCGCATCGAGCTCAGAGCAAAGTGTCAAGACCTTTAAGGTGATGAAGGATGATTTGGAACGAACGATTTTGACGATGAAGGGTATTTTTATTAGCTCCGATACGATGAATCAGTCTGCGCAAACGGGTGAAGTGCAAATGGAGAAGCTAATTCAAACCATTAGCACTTTCGAAAGCGATTTTGCTCACCTTACGGAAAAAATAAATAGCGTAAAAGCAAATTCACATTCCATAGCTAATCTTGTTAATATGATACAAGCAATTGCAGAACAGACAAAGCTGTTGTCGTTAAATGCGGCAATTGAAGCAGCAAGAGCAGGTGAAACTGGCAAAGGATTTGCAGTTGTAGCTAATGAAGTGCGCAAGCTAGCGGAGCAATCTTCACAAGCCGCTATTGAAATCACTAATTCTATTTCTAGCATGGAGTTAAACACAGCAGATGCCTCTGAAGCATTTGAGCAGATGTTAACGAAAACAAACAAGACATTAATGATGTCTAACGTTTCTAAGGATGCTTTTGATGCATTGCTAAAGGAAATTACGAATGTAAGTCATCAACTTAGAGGAATACAAATAGAATTACAGCGAATTGGAGATATACTCCCTAATATAGAACAAACGGCCATTCAATATTCTTCCGTATCGAGGGAAAATTTAGAGAGTGCAGAACAGATGCTGATAAGTAGTGATGAACAAGTCATTCAACTGAAAAACAATTATCAAATTGGACGCAAGCTTACAGACATATCGGATTCGCTCTCGCATCATTCGCAGCGCTTCCATGTAGAATGATGAAGTAACATGAGCTTATAAGGCTATAAAAAAGATTGAGAGATAATTGATAAAAGACGAACAATAATTAATTTAGGTTAATTATTGTTCGTCTTTTGATAGTTTAGAAAGTTACTCTTGCGGTACTCATAGTAACAGTCAGTAGGGGATAAACAAACCCCCCAACCGATTGAGCTTTCACTTTATAAATATGAAGGGGGAGGTTATATAATTGGTTTACGCAAATCGTCTAACCAAATCTTCCAGAGATATAATCTTCCGTGCGGTTATCTGCTGGATTCGTAAATATCGTATTGGTATCATCGAATTCAACGACTTCACCGTTAAGGAAAAAGGCAGTACGATCAGATATTCTTGCGGCCTGCTGCATATTGTGTGTAACAATGATGATTGAATAATCCTTTTTCAATTCTTGGATTAATTCTTCCACTCTCAATGTTGATTTTGGATCTAATGCAGATGTTGGTTCATCCATTAAAATGACATCTGGTTCAATCGCTAAACAGCGCGCAATGCAGATCCGCTGTTGCTGTCCTCCGGAAAGCCCGTAGGCATTTTCTTTTAAACGATCCTTTACTTCATCCCAGATAGAAGCACCTCGTAAGCTCTTTTCCACAATTTCATCGAGTACTTTTTTATTGCGAATACCATGAATTTTAGGACCGTATGCGATATTATCATAGATTGATTTTGGAAATGGGTTCGGTTTTTGAAAAACCATTCCTACTCTTGTTCTCAAATCTTCCACTTTAAAAGATTTATCCAATATACTTTTTTCATTATAGGTAATTGTTCCCGAGGTACGAACGCTAGGAACAAGCTCAACCATACGATTTAATGTTTTTAGATACGTTGACTTACCACATCCAGAAGGGCCAATGATGGCAGTGACTTCTTTTTCGTAGATGGATAGGTTAATATCTTTTAAAGCATGCGTTTCTCCATACCATAGATTTAAATCGTTCGTGTCATAAACAATGTTTTTCTGGGGCATTTGTACAGTATTTTCTGAGAATGCAAGTGGTTCTTTCATTTTTGGTTTTGTTAAGGTGCTCATTCTGTTCACTCCTTATCAATATCGTTTTTGAAACTTATTGCGGATAAAAATTGCCGCTGCATTTAGTAAAAATAGTAATACTAACAAAACAATGATGGTAGCCGCAGCTAAATTCGCATACTCTTCCACTAGGGATGAATCCAACGTCCAATAGTAAATCTGCATAGGGAGGACAGTGAATTTGTCCATAATACCACCTGGAAATGGGATTAATAGAGCTGGAATCCCAATAACAACAAGGGGTGCGGTCTCGCCAATAGCCCTAGAAAGCGATAAGATAGAACCTGTAAGTATACCAGGTAATGCTGCTGGTAAGATAATATTCTTTACGGTTTGCCATTTGGTTGCTCCCATCCCATAGGATGCTTCACTAAGATGCTGAGGTACGGCACGTATAGATTCTTGCGCAGCAACAATAATGATAGGAAGTACAAGTAATGACATGGTGAGTCCGCCAGCTAAAACAATGTTTCCAAAGTCGAGCGCACGGACAAATAATGTCATACCGAGAATTCCATATACAATCGAAGGTACACCAGCTAAGTTTGCTATATTTGTTTGAATAAAGGATTGAAAACGTCCTTTGCTTGCATATAATTCAAGATAGATGGCAGTACCTACTCCCAGGAACAATGTGACAGGAATAACAACGACCATGAGCCAGAAGGTTCCTAATATTGCCCCCATAATCCCTGCTCTATCCGGAGAAGTTGATAGCTTTCCTGTTAAAAAATCCATGTTAATCCAGCTAGCACCTTGTAGTAAGACGCGGATAATTAAGATTGCTAGAACGACTAAGCCAAATAACGTTGCTGCAAAGAATAATGATTTTAATAGATTGTTTTTTAGTAAACGCGTATTCATCTTTTTCTGTACTTGTTCGATGTTGACATATTTCATGATTAATATTCCTCCCTAAATTTACGAGAGACATATCTAGCAAGTAAATTCATGATAAGTGTGAAGACAAATAGTGTCATAGCAACTGCATATAGGCTATAGTAAATGGTCGATCCAGCAGGTGCATCCCCACCTGATACTTCCACAATGTAAGCAGTCATTGTTTGCATGGATTGGGTTATATCAAAGGTGAAGTTCTTCGAGCTTCCACTTGCAATGGTTACAATCATTGTTTCGCCGATTGCTCGAGATATTCCTAAAACAAAGGATGCGATAATTCCTGAAAGCGCAGCGGGAATAACGACTCGAAATGTAACCTCTAGCTTTGTTGCACCTAATGCGAGAGCTCCTTCGCGCATAGAATTGGGAACAGAAGTCATAGCATCTTCCGATAAAGAAGCTATCATGGGGATGATCATTACTCCCATCACTAATCCAGGGCTTAAAATATTAGTTGCTTCTACACTTGGAAATATTTCTCTTATTAGTGGTGTTACGAACGTAAAAGCAAAGAATCCATACACAATAGTAGGAATCCCTGCAAGGATTTCTAAAAGTGGTTTTAACGTTCTTCTGACCCTTTCAGAAGCATATTCACTTAAGAAAACGGCTGTCATAATTCCAATCGGCCCTGCGACTAACATAGCAATGAAAGATGAAATAATAGTTCCATTGATAAGGGGAAGTACCCCGAACTCCGGATTTTGACTAAGCGGTTTTAAGACAGTCCCTGTAAAGAAATCAGCTATCGGTACACGTTTAAAGAATTCTATCGTTTCTGTTAATAGTGTAAAGACAATACCAATTGTAGTAAGAATGGAAATAGCGGCTATGGAAAAGAGGAGTACTGGGATCATCTTCTCTGTTACCTTACGCATGTTTTGTCCATTTTTATTTTTGGCAATCATGTCTCTAACTTTTGTTTTTTCGTGATTGTCTATCTCGTTGTTCGATGCCATTATTGGTGCCCTCCTTCCAGAGCGTTAAGTCACAAGAAATGAGAGCATAGCAGCTCTCATCTCTCATATCATGTGGAGTTAATTAGATTAGGTGCTTACTAGCGTTACGAGCACATCTTAAGATGAGAAAGACCGAAACCATTAGTACAGAGCACTAATGGTTTGTCCTGTTATTTAAGAGCTTCTAAATCACTGATTAAGCTCTCTGCTTCTTCATCTGGGATTGGAGCAAAACCAGTTTCACCAGCAAATTTATTTATGTTGTTCATAACGAATAGCGCGTAATCAAGTACTTGGGGCTTCTCTTTAGCGTGACCAACATTCAAATATGTGAATACTGGGCGAGTGAACCCTGCATAATCTCCATCCTCAGCAATGGTGTCTAAAGAAGGTTCAACCGGTCCGTTACCAAAATCTACGTTAACTGCTTGCAGCTTATCTTTGTTACTGTCATAATAGCCGAAGCCAAAGAACCCAATAGCGTTTTTATCTTCTGAAACTAACGTAACAAGTGTTGAATAATCTTGTTGCAAATTAATATCACTTACTAGATCTTTTTCCTCTAAAATGTTTTCATAGAAAAATTCATACGTTCCATGATTTTCGTTTGGTCCATAGGTTTGAATTTTTTCATTTGGCCAATCTGAATTAATATCTGACCAGTTTGTATATTCTCCAAGGAAAATGCCTGTGATTTGGTCTTCCGTTAATTCTGTAGCCCAATCATTATCTGGATGAGTAACGATTGTTAATCCGTCTAAGGCTACTTTTAATTCTTTAATTTCCAGCCCAAGCTCATCGGCTTTTGCTTGTTCTTCTTCTTTAATCACACGAGAAGCATCGTTAAAGTCTGTTCCGTCTTCTACAAGGAATTTTTCAAATCCAGCACTAGTTCCTGCGCGACTTACTTCTACAGATACATTTGGTTGTTCATTAACCATATATTCTTCAGCTAATCTTGACATTAAAGGATAGACTGTTCCAGATCCATCAATGACAACACTACCCTCTAGCTCTTCAGATCCGCCTTCACCTTCAGCATTTGCGTTTTCAGATGAGTCATTTTCTTTCTCTGAACTATCTCCTTCTGAATCCGACCCGCATGCTGCGATAACAACGGCAAGTGCGGCGATAAGAAAGAACATAAGGTACTTCTTGAACTTCATTAAAATTGCCTCCCCTGTTTAGCGTATATATTATTATCAAGGAGGGTTGCCCCTCTCATTTGCTAGTATAGTAGGCGATTATTAAGCTAGTATGTTATCGATGTAAATGTTTTGTAAATTAATAGAAAAATGGTCCTTTTATAACTTGCAAGAGAGAAAAATACACTGTCGTAACAGGTAAATATTAGGAGGTTTTTGGCGGGTGAGAATAGGAAGCTTATCTATTTTAAGCATTCACTTTATAGGAAATGTAGTTTAATGATAAACGGCGTTCTGCTAAGATGGAGGAAATGATAGGTAAGGTTGAAAATTTAATGATGGGGGAAGTAATACACATGCGTACTTACCAAGCTATTTATGATACGTTATTTTCTCACTATGGTCCACAAGGCTGGTGGCCGGCAGATTCTGCAATGGAAATGATGCTTGGAGCCATTCTAGTACAACATACTAACTGGAATAATGTCGAAAAGGCAATGAAAAATGTAAAAGTATATCGATCTCCAGAGGAGCTATATGAATTGTCGCTTGACGAATTAGCCACACTTATTCGTCCTAGTGGGTTTTTTAACACGAAAGCAAAGCGTATAAAATCATTTCTTATGTGGTTTAGACAGTATGATTATGACGTAAGGAAGCTTCGCTATTTAAAAAGACTAGAGTTACGGGAGCAGTTGCTGCAAATTCATGGTATAGGGAAAGAGACAGCAGATGTAATCCTTTTGTATGCTTTTGGTAAACCTATATTCGTAGTTGATGCTTATGCAAGGCGACTTTTTAAAAGACTTGGTTTTAATATGCCAGATACCTATGATGCGTTTCGTTCTGATGTGGAAAGGGAGCTTCCAGAAAGCGTGGAAATATATAATGAATATCATGCACTAATTGTGATGCATGCAAAAGTACATTGTAAAGCAACCCCGATTTGTACGGATTGTCCTTTGTGGGAGTACTGTGAACGTCAAATATCCTAAATGAAGCGGATGTATTCCATATTATGGCCACATATACTAAGGAATAGTAGTGTAACTAACTGATACAGCAACTTCTAAGTAATATAACTTCTATACGAAACAGTACTTTTGCTTCGGTTAAGATTGTCTGAAATAATGGAGCCAGAACACTCACATTAGGAAGGAGTTCGATCATATGCATGTATTTTTAGTAGGAGCGAATGGCCAAATTGGGAAACATATTTTACAACAATTAACGACTAGTAAAGAACATACGGTAAAAGCGATGGTAAGAAAGCAGGAACAAGCAACAGCGCTAGAAAGTAAAGGAATCGACGTAGTTATAGCAGATCTAGAAGGCAGTGTTGATGAATTAGCAGCAGCAATGAAAGGGACAGATGCAATTATTTTTACAGCAGGATCTGGAGGAAGCACAGGCCTAGACAAGACGTTACTCATTGATTTAGATGGAGCGGTAAAAACGATGGAAGCTGCTGAGCAGGTAGGCATCGATAGATATATTATTGTTAGTGCTCATCAAGCTCATCATCGGGAAAATTGGAATGAGCAGATTAGGCCTTATTATGTAGCGAAGCATTATGCTGATCGAATGCTAAAAACTACGAGGCTGAACTATACCATTGTTCGGCCTGGCGGGTTGTTAAATGATCCAGGTACTGGTAAAGTGTCAGCAGCTGAGAATTTAACAAGAGGATTTATACCAAGGGAGGATGTAGCCTCAACTGTCATAGCAACTCTTAATGAAAAGAATACATTCTGTAAATCCTTTGATTTAGTATCCGGGGACAGCGAAATAACGAAAGCATTGACCAGTTTATAAAATATAGCGGACGAGACAAATGAAATATAGATAAAGCAATTCCGGACTATTATGCGAGTAACGAAGTGATATTCGGATGGTAGTTCGGATCTTTTTGAAATAATAATCCTTCTGATTAAAACAACAATGACTACAACCTGTTCATCCATATTACAGAAAAATTAAGGGGGGTTCTGCGGAGATAGCAGTTAGCGATTTAGATAGGTGAATTGTCCATTTTAAAATACCTCTATACAAAATTTTGGCATCAATGTATTATCTAATAGGATGAGACGTATTTTTCGTTTTAAACTCCGTATCAGCTATCATATTTTATCATACCGTTGGTCCCAGATCCCATTTATCGAACTCCCCAATCTTAGGGGGTCCCTCGCCGGTAGACACTCCCAAACGTGGAAGCTTAGAGGGGTTAAAAGGATCTTGATATAGTGAATGTCAGGTGTTAAAGGTGGCGGTATACCCATAACCATGATATGGATGCTCACAACTTGTATAGCCTCAGCAGAAAAAAGAGGTTTTAATTTGACTGGTTTTCACTCTAATTACCTTATGATAAAACTAGGTACTTCGTTAAAGTAATTGACTTAGAGAGAGTGCGTGATAGATTGATTTACAATATTGCTGTACTTATCGGCGTTTTTCTTTTTTTAACAATAAAGCAATTCACTTTCAATGATACAGTACAATGGTTAGGAAATATCGGAACCTCTATTTTTGCAATGTTACTGTATATTTATGCTCACTGGTATCAGAAAAAAAGCGAAAAATAATTACCCACCTTAAGGATTTAAAATTTATAAAAAATGAGACTGAGACAAAAAAATGAAGAAACAATTAAAAACGAGCGATGATTAGTTGAAATTAATTATCGTTCATTTTTTGATTAGAATAATTATTTTAGCACCAGAAATAAGCGAAACTCCGGTGGAAACAGCACGAGTCCGAAGATCCACATGGTAACGTGTTTTTCTTTACCAAGTTAGCTGAGGCCGTGCGTGGAAAGTGCGTATAGTTTCACAGTGCGGCGATGATACTAGCCATTGATAACATGATCATTCGTATTTTGAGTAAAGAAGTTGTGTTTTGTCCCAGCCTTCTTTGCTCTTTCCTTATTGTAAATGTTGATAGTTCGTTGACACTCCCCCTATTAGAAGGGGGTTTTTAATTCGCCAACATAAATTTATTTCCACTCCAAATCTATATCTTTTTAATAAACGTAAAATACATCTTGTGCATGACGATCAGTTAAATTAATACTCTTTGTATCAAGGGTTTACACAGGAATTAATACTATAAAACATATTTTCTATAAAAATATTATAGTTACCTATTGAATATATATTCATATTAATGCATAATAATTCAATAAGAACTTAATGAACAGGAGTGGTGAGAATGACCAAGGATAAAATCGTATTAGCTTATTCTGGCGGACTAGATACATCTGTAGCGATAAAATGGCTTCAGGATAAATATAATTATGATGTAATAGCAGTAGCCCTTGATGTAGGTGAAGGAAAAGACCTTGAATTTGTGAAAAATAAAGCATTACAAGTAGGGGCAATTAAGTCGTATGTCATCGATGCCAAAGCATTGTTTGCAAATGAATTTGTGTTACCTGCGCTACAAGCTAATTTATTATATGAAGGAAAGTATCCTTTAATATCAGCGCTTTCACGTCCATTGATTGCCAAAATATTGGTGAATATTGCTAAAGAAGAAGGTGCAGTAGCAGTAGCACATGGCTGTACTGGTAAAGGAAATGATCAAGTACGGTTTGATGTTGCGTTTACTGCTTTACAGCCAGATTTAAAAATTGTTGCACCTGTACGTGAATGGGCAATGTCGAGAGAAGAAGAGATTGAATATGCAAAAAAACATAATATTCCTATTCCGATTGATCTAGATAATCCGTTTAGCATCGATCAAAATTTGTGGGGACGTAGTAACGAATGTGGAATATTAGAAGATCCGTGGGCTGAAGCACCAGAAGAAGCATTTGACTTAACTACAAATCCAGTGGAGGCGCCAAATGATCCGGAAATTGTGCAAATTACATTTGAACAAGGTAAGCCTGTTTCCTTAGATGGCAATTCTATGCCATTAGAAGAACTTATCGTTACATTAAATCGTGTTGCTGGAAAGCATGGTGTCGGAAGAATTGACCATGTGGAAAATCGTTTAGTTGGAATTAAATCACGAGAAATTTACGAAGCTCCGGGGGCACTTACGTTAATTGCTGCCCATCAAGAATTAGAAGCACTAACCTTGCCTAGAGAGGTAGCTCAATTTAAACCGTTAATGGAGCAAAAGCTGGCGCAAACGGTTTATGACGGCCTTTGGTATTCTCCACTTACGGATGCACTGAAAGCTTTTATTGAAGAAACACAAAACGATGTATCTGGTACAGTTAAAGTTAAATTATATAAAGGTCATGCACAAGTAGTTGGTCGTGAATCACAACAGTCGTTGTATGACTTTGATTTAGCTACGTACAATGCACAGGACGCCTTTGATCATGAAGCTGCCTTAGGATTTATTAAGCTTTGGGGACTGCCTACAAAAGTACACGCAACTGTAAATCACGCACATAAAGCTGTTGATCAGTCTGTGAAAGACGCCATATTAGATGTGAAGGAAGCTGTCAAGCCATGAAGCTATGGGGAGGGCGTTTTACTAAGCCGACGAGTCAATTAGTAGATGAGTATACAGCCTCCATTTATTTTGATAAGAAATTAGCAGCCTATGATATTGAGGGAAGCCTAGCACATGTGGCTATGCTAGGTAAATGTAAGATTATAACGACAGAAGAGGCTAAAACCATAGCAGAGGGTCTTAACATTGTTGCTAGTAAAATAGAAAGTGGAGAAGCACGATTAAGTGAAGAACATGAAGATATTCATATGAACGTAGAAAAGCTACTGATTGAAGAAGTTGGTCCCGTTGGTGGAAAGCTTCATACAGGGAGAAGTAGAAATGATCAAGTAGCCCTTGATATGCGTTTATATTTACGTGATGCTTTGGTGGAGTTAATCGATTTACTAGTCCATGTACAGATCGCATTACTAAAACAAGCGAAAGCAAATATGGATACCATTTTACCAGGCTATACACATCTTCAAAGAGCTCAGCCAGTATTATTTTCCCATCATTTACTGGCATATGCTTGGATGTTCCAACGAGATATCGATCGATTAACGGATAGCTGGAAGCGTGTGAATCAATCGCCGCTCGGTGCTGGTGCGCTAGCGGGGACGACGTTTCCAATCGATCGAGGATTCGTAGCTGAACAACTTGCCTTTGAAGGTGTTTGTGAAAATAGCTTAGACGCAGTTAGTGATCGAGATTTTGTTATTGAATTCTTAAGTGATGCATCAATGATTTCCATGCATCTGTCAAGACTCTGTGAAGAGCTTGTTCAATGGTCTAGTCAAGAATTTCATTTTATTGAGCTCGATGATGAATTTTCTACTGGTAGTAGTATGATGCCACAAAAGAAAAATCCTGATGTGGCAGAATTAGTAAGAGGTAAAACTGGTCGAGTATACGGTCATCTTATGGGAATGCTGACAACATTAAAGGGATTGCCGCTAGCATATAATAAAGACATGCAAGAAGACAAAGAAGGTATGTTTGATACTGTCGCGACGTTAAGAGGAGCGCTATCTTTATTTGCGCCGATGATTGAAACGATGAAAGTAAACAAAGATGTTATGTACAATGCGGTACAAAGAGATTATTCTAATGCAACAGATTTTGCTGATTATCTAGTTGGAAAAGGGATACCTTTCAGAGAATCGCATGCGATAACAGGTGAAACAGTGCTATATTGTATCAAAGAAAATAAATATTTAACAGAGCTAACGTTGGATGAATTTCAGTCTTTCTCTAAAAAGGTTGAAGCTGATATTTATCATTTTCTATCACCAGAAGCCGTTGTACAAGCACGTAATGTTCTGGGAGGAACAGCTAAAAATCAAGTAAACAATCAGCTTGAGAGCATCACACAAGCCATTAACAAGAATAAGCAATGGCTTGAAGTTAAAAATGAACGATTGGCCAACCGTACACACCAAGCGTCATCTTATTAATAGCTAACTTCTACAACCGGGTATGGTGAACCCGGTTGTTTTTCTGTGCAATAGGGCGGGAAGATAGGATTCCACATATAACTGGAAATAACACCACCTCTTCTAGGAATAAAGAGAAACCAATATTGGTAAATAGGGGATAAACACCCTCCCACTTATTGAAGTTTCACTTATCAATTTACAACGTAGTTTGTATAACTGCTATAATGGTATATGTCATTTGAAAAATAGCTGGTGAAACACAGCGATGATTCAATGGATTTACGAGCAAGTCTTTTTCGTTTTGTCTCGCGGTGTTTTAATGATAAGCTATTTATTTCAATTGGTACATCTTAGAGTAGGAAGTGACCATCTTGAAGAAGTTAGGTAAAATGATCCTCCATATTTGCTTATTATATATCATATTTTTGTTTGGCAATTGGATACAAAACACATTGCATTTATTTATTCCTGGTAGTGTAATAGGTATGTTGATCTTATTTCTATTATTAATAACCAACGTTTTTCGTATTTCCTGGGTTGATGAAGGTGCTAATTATATTATTAATAATCTAGCATTCTTTTTTATTCCAGTTACAGTTGGTGTTATCAATTATTTTCACTTATTTTCTGGAAAAGGTTTTTTCCTGATTATTATCGTATTAATAAGCACGATTTTTGTTATGGGTGGATCAGGTGTTGTAAGTCAGTGGTTAATTCGCAGAAAGGAATGTCAGCATGAATGAAATCATCTTAGCAACAGTGGCAATTATCGGAACGTTTTTCATCTATCAACTTGCAGTTCGTATTCATCATACGTGGAATTACCCTTTAACGGCGCCAGTTTTAATTGCGACGACAATAATCATTATTATACTAGCTATGTTTCATATTCCTTATGAAACATATATGATTGGTGGAAAGTGGATTAATGAGCTGTTAGGTCCGGCAGTTGTTGCGCTTGCTTATCCATTATATCAACATAGAGAAACTTTAAAAAAAGTAACCATACCAATCTTAGTAGGGACATTGTTTGGGGCAATCTTAGGTATTTCAACAGGCGTATTATTAGCTAAGTGGGCGGGGTTTGAATCAAGCATTATCTATTCGTTAACGCCAAAGTCTGTAACAACCCCAGTAGCGATGGCTGTTACAGATACTCTGGGTGGTGTTATGTCGTTATCAGCAGTATTTGTTATGATAGCAGGAATCGGTGGTGTATTGATGCATACTTTTGTTCTTAGATTGTTTCGATTGGATCATTATTTAGGGCGTGGTGTTGGAATGGGGAGTGCATCTCACGCAATTGGAACAGCGACATCTATGGAAAAAAGTCAGCTAGAAGGGGCGATTAGCACGATTGCTATGGTTGTAAGTGCAGTTGTTGTTTCCATCATTACCCCTGGTTTGGTTCATCTAATGCTATAAATGTGACGTTGACTGTCCAGTGAATAATAAAACCGAGGCAATTCAGAGTGATCAGCCTCGGTTTTTACGTATTAATGGCGCTTATTTAACCAAAGAACCCCTGATTTAGCTAATCGTGGTAAAAGCCCAGTCATTGGCTTTTGCATCATGTTTCCGAACCCATCCGATTTGCCGAGTGAGCCAAGTGTACCTTTTAATTTAATTTCCTTTGGTTTTTTTGGCTCTTTATCACTGAGAACTGCTAAAAGCACCTCTGCGATTTTCTCCCCTTGCTGACCAGCTAGCTGTGCACTAGGTGAATATTCAGAGGAAGCGCAATCCCCTACTACATAAATATTTGTTCTTTCTGGTATTTGGAAGAAATCATTCACAACGATTTTCTCTTGCTCATCTTTAGCAAAGGGGAGTTCTCGAACTAAATAATGTGGTCTTACACCTGCAGTCCAGATGGTAACATCGTTTACAAAACAAACACCGTTATTGCAGACGCCATCTTTTTCTACATATTCTACATTGGAGTGGTGGAGTACATCTACATCGTTTCTAATGAACCATTCTGATACGTACTGCTGTATTTTTGCATCAAAAGCCTTTAAAACACTTGCACCACGATCTAATAAGCGAATATTTAAGTCAGGGCGGCTTTCTCTTATTTCTGAAGCCACTTCGATACCACTTAGTCCAGCACCAACGACTGAGACTTTCCCGTAAGCTTTCAAATTACAAACGGCAAGCCCTGTATTTCTTGCATTTTCAAAGGTTTGAACACTATGTGTGAACTCTTTAGCTCCTTGAATGCCGTGATAATTATCCTCACAACCTAAACCAATTACGAGATAGTCATAGGGAATGATTTCACTGGAATTAGAAAATAAAATTTCTTCCTTAACCGTATTAATTTCTTTAATCTCCCCGTAAAAATAACGTACACGTTGATCGTCAGGAAAGTGTAATCGAACATCTTTTTCTGCAGAAGTACCTGCTGCTATTGTATAGAACTCTGTTTTAATAGAATGGTAAGGATTTCGATCCACTAAGGTAATTTCTACTTCTTCTGGCAGCTGATAATCAAGCAGACCTAACAAGGCCTTCAGTCCACCGTACCCCCCGCCTAATATGACCAATCTTTTCATGCCACAAAACCCCATCTCTGAAAGTAATATCTGTATACTTATATTCTAGCGAAGATATAAAGCGATGTCACCATTTGATTGATTTCGACAAGCAATGGATCCGTTATCAACTACACTGTGTTGACTGAGGATGTAAAATTTATGCTTATACCATATATTTCAACATATGCTTGTATGCTATACTAGTCAAAAAAGGAGGGGACAACATGTCTATAGATGCAATACAAGATATTTACCCAGAGGACTATGCTTGGTGCTACGGCTGTGGAAGGCTGAATAAAGAAGGACTTCATTTTAAAACCATTTGGCAAGGTGATAAAACGATTACGGTGTATACACCTAGGCCAGAACATACAGCTATTCCTGGATTTGTATATGGAGGATTAATTGGATCTTTAATTGATTGCCACGGAACAGGCTCAGCGTCAATGGCTTTACATCGTAAAAATGGCCATGAAATTGGAGATGGGACAGAGCCACCCCGTTTTGTTACCGCATCTTTACATGTAGACTTTATGAAACCGACACCTCATGGTATACCTCTGAAGGCTATTGGAACTGTTGAAGAAATACATCCAAAGAAATTCAAAATACGCACGGAAGTGTTTGCTCATAACGACTGCTGTGCAAAGGGAGAAGTGATAGCTGCGGTAATGCCAGCAGCGTTTAAACAAAAATCAGAAGTTTAACCTGTACATAACCAGTAAGATACCCACTGATTGAAGTTTCACTTTGTAGATTAATGTGTTGTAATATGTATAAGGATTGAGTCAAAAAGGGTGTGCGTATGGGATATCCATTTTATAATGAAGCCATTTGGAAAAGAAAAGCTCGAAATGCATATTTCAGTTCACTAGCCGTTATGGTTATTTTATGGTTACAAATTAGTGAGAATGATTTTTATCATCCTGCATTCGTTGTAATAAGTAGTATATTTGCTTTTTTTTCGCTTGTTCAAGGGATCCATTACCAAACCATGTGGAAAAAGGATTACATTCGTATGGAGGATAATGAGATTTTAATTTATCGCGGATTATGTTTACCAAGGAAACGGATTTCCTTCGAAGATATAAAGAGATTCAAAGAAGTAAGTACTTTGATTGAGCTACACTTAAAGGAAGATAAGCATGCACAGTTTAATATAGATTGGCTTTCTAATCATTCGGTCAAAGCTATAAAGGAAACACTTTGTAAAAAAATCCACGAGGAAATGGATGAAGTAAGGAAAAAGGAGCATTATCATGCAAAGACTCACTACTAGATCATTATTAGATGTAATTGGTGAACTTTTTTCCGATGAGATATCTATTGCCGTAACAACGACATCGGAATATATCTACTATCGCCCAAGTATACGAATTGATTTAAAAATTAGACCTGGAGATTCAATTAAGGAAGAAACACTTGCTAGCAAGGCTCTGGTAATGGAGCAGAAAGTGTCTGAATTCATACCCCGAAATGTATTTGGGATCCCGTATCATGGTATGGCAGTTCCCTTTTATGATGGAGCTCATTTAGGAGGATGTGTGCTTGCTATTTATCCAGCATTAACGGAGGGGAAATCAGTTATTACCGTAAAGACTTCAGACGGTTGGAAACCAATTCCTTTTGAGAAAGTCCAATATATCGAAGTGAAGGACAGGAGGACAAATGTTATTTCTCAAGAATTGAATGGTGTACATCGGCTTACGTTGCAGGATTTTGAATATATGCTACCAAGAGAATCGTTCATTCGTTGTCATCGATCATTTATAGTTAATGTGAATCAAATTGAGCATATTTATCCAGATACGCATTCGACATTTATGCTAGCTATGAGAAATGGAGACCAAATACCTGTTAGCCAATCCTATTCCAGTTATTTTCGGAAGCTATTAGGATTTTGAATACAAATACTGTTTTAAAAGTATCTGGTACTGGTCTAAGCAATATACTTCTATTCCAGACATATTTCCACAAAAAAGAAAGCGCTTCATATAGAATAGTCCTTAAACTCTAATAAGAAAGAAGGGGTTTGGGATGAGATGTGAACATGATAGAATAGAGGATGTTCGACTGCATGATCGCGTTGTAACTGCAGAAGAAGCAGCATCGTGGATAAAGGATGGAATGACACTTGGATTAAGCGGCTTTACCCGGGCAGGGGATGTAAAAGCTGTACCAACAGCGTTAGTAAAGCGAGTCGAAAATGGGGAGCGCCTAAAGGTGAATGTTTTTACAGGTGCTTCTTTGGAGTCAGACGTTGATAAGATGTTTGCGGAAGCAGGCTTGGTTAATAAACGCTTACCTTTTCAAGCAGATCCATTCATGCGGAGGAAAATAAATCAAGGAGAGCATCTATTCGTTGACCATCATCTTTCGCATACCGCTGAATTACTACGGGGAAATGTAATAGAAAAAGTTGATTATGCTATTTTGGAAGCGATTTCCATCACGGCTGAAGGGTTAATTATACCAACTACTTCAATTGGTAACTCCCTTTCATTTGCAGAGAGCGCAAAGGCAGTTATTATTGAGATCAATTTAGCTCAATCTCTATTGTTAAAAGGGCTGCATGACCTATACAGCCCGGATAAGCAAGGAAAGCGCAAACCTATTCCTTTAACTGAGGTACATGATCGAATTGGTACAATCGGTATTCCGATTGATGTGGAGAAAGTTAAAGGAATCGTTTTTACAAACCAAACGGATTCTCCCTCTACGATTGTACAGCCAGATAAAGAAACAAAGGTTATGGCCGATCATTTGCTGCACTTTTTTCGTGAGGAGGTTGCGGCAGGGAGATTAACTAAAAACCTTGCTCCACTTCAATCTGGTATTGGCTCAGTTGCAAATGCTGTTTTACATGGAATGGTTAATTCAGAATTTGAAAATCTAGAGATTTACTCGGAAGTATTACAGGACGCTGTATTTGATTTAATGGATGCAAATAAGGTGCGGATGGCATCTTGCTGTTCGATTACGCTTTCTGAGGCTAGAATGCAAGAGGTCTTTAACAACTTCGAGCGATATCGAAATAAATTAATTATGCGTCCACAGGAAATATCCAATCATCCAGAAATTATTCGTAGACTTGGACTTTTATCCATTAACACAGCGTTAGAATTTGATATCTATGGGAATGTCAATTCAACTCATGTGGCGGGCACGAAGATGATGAATGGGATAGGGGGATCTGGTGATTTTGCCCGAAATGCTAGGGTCGCCATCTTTGTTACAAAATCTATTGCTAAGAATGGTACTATTTCAAGTGTTGTACCCTTTGCTTCGCATATCGATCATACAGAGCATGATGTAGATATATTAGTTACGGAGCAAGGCTATGCAGATTTACGAGGGCTTGCTCCAAGGGAAAGAGCTCCACTGATTATTGAAAATTGTGCACATCCTATGTATCGTAAGCAATTATGGAATTACTATAAGGAAGCAATTAAAGGTGGTGGGCAGACACCTCATAATTTGGAAAAGGCAATGAGCTGGCATGTTAGTTACACGAAACAGGGGACAATGCAGGAACTAATTGGGCAGGATTAGTTTCTAGATGGTTCGATTAGATAAAGGGGATCTATATAATGAGGAAGCTACATTTCTGTAAAAAGAGATGTAGCTTTTTCATAGTCTAGGAAATGATTAAATTAGTCCATATGGTTAAATAGGGTATGAGCCGCGTTTAGCGCAAGCACACCGTGATTCCTTTATCACCGTTGACTCGCTTCATTCGCTATGTTTCTAATCGGACGCTTGCGCTTTTGTTAGGAAGAAGCTGATTGCTACCTTCTGCGGACGGTGCCTGTGAGACCCCTCGTGGCTTCACTCTTGTGAAGTCACACCCGCACACACTTTTAAGGCAGGAGTCGTCGACTTTCGTTTCCAACTATGGAAGGGTTATGAAACATGCAGGGTAGGTTCACCTTACATGCAACCGACGGCAAAAATCCCATAATTTCAGGTTTGTTTTTTTAAAAGTTAAGAAAGTATAAAATCAGTGCAATGACTGCGTTAAGCCAAGTAGTTATTTTGAAATGTTTGATGTATATTGGCAATGCTCCGACTAATTACTTCGCTTTCCGCGGGCACGGCTT